>NZ_JNKX01000013.1:0-126960 GCF_000702225.1 Bacteroides sp. Ga6A2
CTCACAGCTCCTGTACTTCTTCGTCTATGTAAATCTTTCAATGAACTCTTTCTTGTTTTCGCTTTCCTTCACTAGTCGCTGGCCTTGGCGGCTCGCCTCGTTCCCGAAAGCGAGTGCAAAGATACCGCCTTTTTCCGAACTGCCAAACTTTTCAGAAAGAAAAATTCAAAATATTGCAAAATTTATGCAAATAAAATAATTACACCTTATAAATAAAAACAGAAAATCCTTTTTCTATTATTTCTTAGGTTTTCATGTTTTACAGAAGTCTTTTTGAACATCGTTTCATTCTTTTATCGGGCTAAAAAAATGCCAATGAATAGCCAATTTTGATTACTGAGGCATAAAAAATCACTAATTTTCGTGATTGCATGGATTGCCGGCACAGAGTATTTTTGCAAACTGACAGATATTATATAACTTTTATATCTTAACAGAATGAAAATAAAGAAAATTGTTGGTCGGGAAATTCTCGACTCTCGTGGAAATCCAACCGTTGAGGTGGATGTGATTCTTGAAAATGATGTTTTAGGTCGTGCAGCCGTTCCATCTGGCGCAAGCACCGGCGAGAACGAAGCACTCGAACTTCGCGATGGAGACAAAAGCCGCTACCTTGGCAAAGGGACATTGAAGGCTGTGGCTAATATTAACAAAATCATCGCCCCTGCATTGATTGGAAAAAATGTGTTTGAGCAGCGCGCTATCGACCAGTTGATGCTCGACCTTGACGGAACGCCAACAAAGAGCAAACTTGGAGCAAACGCAATTCTTGGCGTATCGCTTGCCGTTGCTCAGGCCGCAGCAAAGGCTCTCAACATTCCTCTGTACCGATATATCGGCGGTTCAAACGCCTACACTCTTCCTGTTCCTATGATGAACATCATTAACGGCGGCGCACACTCTGATGCTCCTATCGCCTTTCAGGAATTTATGATTCGCCCAGTTGGTGCACCTTCTATCAGAGAGGCTGTACGCATGGGTGCCGAGGTCTTCCATAATCTTGCAAAACTTCTGAAAAAGAGAGGCTTGTCCACAGCCGTTGGCGATGAGGGCGGTTTCGCTCCTGCTCTTGACGGCGTTGAAGATGCACTCGACTCTATTTGTCAGGCAATTCGCGACGCTGGTTACGAGCCGGGCAAAGACGTGAAAATTGCAATGGACTGCGCATCAAGCGAGTTTGCAGTTGTTGAGAACGGCAAGTACTTCTACGATTACAAGCAACTTAAGAACGGCAAGCAGAAAGACCCTAACGGAAAGAAACTGAGTGCAGAGGAGCAGATTGACTATCTGAAGCAACTTATAACAAAATATCCTATCGACTCTATCGAGGATGGTCTTGACGAGAACGACTGGGAGAACTGGGTAAAACTTACAGAGCGTATAGGCGACCGTTGTCAACTTGTGGGCGATGACCTGTTCGTTACAAACGTTAAGTTCCTTGAGAAGGGTATCGCAATGGGTGCTGCAAACTCAATCCTTATCAAGGTTAACCAGATCGGTTCTCTTTCTGAAACCCTCGATGCTATTGAGATGGCTCACCGTCACGGATATACAACAGTTACTTCGCACCGTTCTGGCGAGACTGAGGATACAACAATTGCCGACATCGCAGTTGCAACAAACTCTGGTCAGATTAAGACTGGTTCTTTGTCGCGTACAGACCGTATGGCCAAGTACAACCAACTTATCCGCATCGAAGAAGAACTCGGTTCTGTGGCACGCTACGGATACAAAAAGATTAGATAACCGGACAGATTCATTACTTAGGTTTTATATAGCACAAGAGGCTCAAACGCATTTGCGAATGAGCCTCTTGTTATTTTTTATTCTAATAGAATCAGTTGAACACCGATTTGAAAACAGCATCGCTTGCTCCGGCACTCTCACGAATGTACTTGCCAGCCTTTGCGCCAGCATCGGCACAGAAAGCCTCATCGTCGAGCAGTTTTCCGATTATGCTGAGGAACGATGCCGAATCAGTTATCTCGAAGCAACCGCCTATCTTAAGCAGATGCTGCGCCTCTTGGAAACGCTTGTTGTTCGGACCGATTATCACCGGAATGCTGTAAACGGCAGCCTCGGGAACATTATGGATTCCAACGCCGAAGCCTCCGCCGACATAAGCAACCTCGCCATATCGGTATATTGACGACAACAGTCCAAAGCAGTTGATTATCAAACATTGAGCATCTTTTACATTCTCTTCCGTTGCTTCGGTATAACGGATGCTCTTCATCTGAAGTTTGCCTTCAATCTCTTTCAGATGGTCTTCGCTTATGACGTGAGGCGCGATTATCAGTTTTACATCCTTGCGATTGTTGAAGTAAGGGATGTAGATATCCTCGTCTGGTCCCCACGAGCTTCCGACAACGAACGTCTTCTGCCCCTGCTTGAACGCCTCGACAATCGGCAACTGCTTTGCCTCGCGGAAGATGTCTATAACGCGGTCGCATCGGGTATCGCCCACCACAGTAACGTTGTTTATTCCGAGGGTTGCAAGCAGATGCTTGCTTTCCTCGTTCTGCACAAAAAGATGGGTGAAACGAGTAAGAACCTTGTGATAGCGTCCGCCATACCAGCGGAAGAACACCTGATTCCTGCGGAAGATTGACGACACGCTGTACGTTGGGATTCCAAGTTTCTGCAACTTCTTCAGATAGTTCTGCCAGAACTCGTACTTTATGAAGAATGCCATCTCGGGCTTGACGCACTTGAAGAAACGGTGCACGTTTGTCGGAGTATCGAGCGGAAGATAGCAGATGACATCCGCGCCATCGTAGTTCTTACGCACCTCGTATCCCGAAGGAGAGAAGAACGTGAGCAGAATCTTGAACTCAGGATGCTCCTTGCGAACACGCTCCATCATCGGTCTGCCCTGCTCGAACTCGCCGAGCGAGGCTGCATGAAACCAGATGTACTTTTCGTCCTTCTTTATTTGCTCACGCAAAATCCTGAAGGTCTGCCTATGGCCGTTTACCATCAGCCTTACCTTCTTGCTGAAGAGCGAGGCTATGCGCACGCCAATGACATATATGTAAATTACAAAACTATACATTCCTTTCGATTACTTCAGAACCTCTATTGCCTTTCGCATTCGGTTAAGAGTTTCTTCTTTGCCAAGGAATGCCGAAATATCAAACATGTGCGGACCCTTGCCCTCGCCCACGAGTGTGAGACGCCATGCGTTCATCACATCGCCGGTTTTGTAGCCATTGTCCTCAATCCACTTCATTACAACCTCTTCCTGATGAGAAATGCTGAAATCATCGAGAGGCTCGAGAACTGCCATCAACTTGGTAAGCGTCTCGGCAGAATCTTCCTTCCAACGCTTCTTGATAGTCTTCTCGTCGTAAGTCTCCGGAGCGATGAAGAAGAATGAGCACAAATCCCAAAGCTCCTTCACGAAGTTTACGCGGTCCTTCATCATTCCAACAACCTCGGTGATGCGCTCGATGCTCTCGCTCACGCCATGCTCGGCAACGACAGGAGCCCAGAGAGCGGCAATCTCCTCGTTTGTCTTGTGAAGAATATATTCGTGGTTGAACCAAGTTCCCTTAACATAGTCGAACTTGGCTCCAGCCTTGCTGCACTTGCTTATGTCGAACAACTCGACCATCTCGTCCATTGTCATTATCTCCTGGTCGTTGCCCGGATTCCATCCGAGAAGCGCGAGGAAGTTGATGACAGCCTCTGGAAGATAACCGCTCTCGCGATAGCCCGAAGAAACCTCGCCAGTCTTTGGGTCGTGCCACTCGAGCGGGAACACAGGGAAGCCAAGACGATCGCCGTCGCGCTTGCTCAACTTGCCCTTGCCGTCTGGCTTAAGAAGCAACGGAAGATGTGCGAAACGAGGCATTGTATCAGCCCATCCGAAGGCACGGTAGAGAAGAACGTGAAGCGGAGCACTTGGCAGCCACTCCTCGCCACGGATAACGTGAGTAACCTCCATCAGGTGGTCGTCTACGATGTTGGCAAGATGATATGTAGGAAGTTCGTCGGCACTCTTGTAGAGAACCTTGTCGTCAAGGATGTCGCTCATAATCTTAACATCGCCGCGGATAAGGTCATCGACATGAACCTCCTCGCCCGGCTCAATCTTGAAACGAACGACGTACTGAGTTCCGTCGGCAATAAGTTTGTCAACCTCCTCCTTTGGCATTGCAAGAGAGTTGCGCATCATCATGCGTGTAGAAGCATCGTACTGGAAATTCTTTATTTCCTCGCGTTTAGCGTTAAGTTCCTCGGGAGTATCGAAGGCGATGTAAGCCTTGCCTGCATCGAGAAGTTGCTGAACGTATTTCTTGTAGATGTCGCGACGCTCGCTCTGGCGATATGGACCGTAGTTTCCACCGAAACTTACGCCTTCGTCGAACTTGATTCCGAGCCACTTGAACGACTCGATGATGTATTCCTCGGCACCCGGTACAAAACGGTTAGAATCGGTGTCCTCGATGCGGAAAATGAGGTCGCCGCCATGCTGCTTTGCAAACAGGTAATTATACAAGGCAGTGCGCACACCGCCGATATGCAATGCTCCGGTTGGACTCGGAGCGAAACGGACTCTTACTTTTCTTTCTGCCATAACTATGGTAATGTAATTTGATTTTTAGGTGCAAAAGTATACATTTTATTTCAATATACCACAGAATTTTATTACTTTCGCACATAAAAGCCATATAGTATGAATGTCAACGCACTTAATAAACAGTTTATTAACTGGAAAGACGCACAAAACCCGCTGCTAAGATACGCAATATTCTTCCTGACGGCAATTCTGATTGCATACGTAATGCCGCGCGAAAATATGTTCAACGTGAAATACGAACTGAAGAAGCCTTGGCATTCGAGCAGACTGATGGCTACGTTCAGTTTTCCGGTTTACAAATCGGACGAGGTGATAAAGCGCGAGCGCGACAGCGTGATGGCTGGCTTCGAGCCGTACTTCAAGAAGAGCATGTCGGCACAATCGCAATCCATAAACAAACTGCTTGCACAGAAGGACCAGATTCCCGAAGCGACATTCAACCACATAAAAAAAATGCTGAACACGGTGTACGAGCGCGGAGTCGTAAGCACCGAAGACATGTCGATGCTGAGAAGCAACAACTACTACACATTTATGGTTGCCGACGGAAACCACGCCATAACGTGCAACAGCGCGGATGTCTTGTCGCCAAAGAAGGCATACGAATACATAATAAACTCCGACACGATTCACTTTAGCAAGGCGATGATGCAGTCGCTCGACATCAACGACCTGATTATTGCCAACTACATCTACGACAACATCCGCTCGGACGAAGCCCGAAAGGATCTCGAAGCAAGCATATCCGAAGCGAGAGGCTACGTTCAGTCGGGCGAGAAGATTGTTGACCGCGGAGAGATTGTTACCGAGGAGATTGCAAGCAAGGTAGAGTCGTACAAGAGATATCTTACGGAACAGGACAGTTCTACGAACAAAGGCATAATGTTCATCGGACACCTTCTGTTCTGCGGAATACAGATGTTCTGCTTCTACATCTTCCTTATGATGTACCGCAAGGACTATCTCGAAAGCCTCAGCACCATGATTCTTCTGGCCTGCTGCATCTTTACGTTCGTGTTCCTTTGTTCGGTAATGATAAAGTACCGTATTCTGAATGTGAACATGCTTCCGTTCGTGATGGTTCCGCTCATTCTGAGGGTCTTTCTCGACTCGCGAACGGCATTTATCACACATCTGATTGTCATCTTCACATGCTCCGAGATGCTTGAGTACAGATACGAGTTCGTGATTGTTCAGGCTCTTGCCGGACTCGTTGCCATCTACTCGCTGCGCGAACTGTCGCAACGCTCACAGATTGTGCGCTCGGCTTTGCTCGTGGTGGTAACATACTGCGTATGTTTCTTCTCCATACAACTTATCCAGGTACACGATTTGTCAAAACTCGACATCGCCATGTACCAGAACTACATCATCAACGGAGTGTTGCTGCTGCTCACCTATCCGCTGCTCGTATATCTTGAAAAATGGTTCGGATTTCTGTCAAACGTAACGCTCATCGAGTTGTCTAACGTAAACAACGATGTGCTCAGAAGGCTTTCAGAAGCCGTTCCGGGAACTTTCAACCACTCCATGCAGGTTGCCAATCTTGCGGCAGCGGTTGCCAACAGCATAGGCGCAAAGAGCCAGCTTGTGAGGACGGGCGCACTCTATCACGACATCGGAAAACTCTACCGGCCAGCCTTCTTTACAGAAAATCAGTTGGGCGGCGTGAATCCGCACGACGAACTGAACGACTGCCACACAAGCGCGGAAATCATTATCGACCACGTTATAGACGGACTGAAAATTGCCGACAAATACAATATTCCGGAAGTGATAAAGGATTTCATCCGCACACACCACGGAAACGGCGTTACGAAATACTTCTACATAACCTACAAGAATGCCCATCCCGACGAGGACGTAGAGATTAAGGACTTTACCTATCCGGGACCGAATCCGCAGACAAAAGAGCAGGCCATCCTGATGATGGTAGACTCGGTTGAGGCGGCTTCGCGCTCGCTAAAGGAATATACCGACGAGAGCATAAGTAAGTTGGTAGAGAGAATTATCGACGAGCAGACAAACTACGGATTCTTCAAGGAATGTCCTATCACCTTCAAGGACATTGCCACAACAAAATCGGTTCTGAAAGAGAAACTGAAAAGCATCTATCACCTTAGGGTAAGTTATCCCGAACTGAAGAAAAAGAACAGAAACAGATAACTTACATAGGGTCTACATCATAATAGATTATAGCCGAGCGGAACGATTCCTGCATCAGTTCCTCCTGCCTGATGCGCAGAAGATGTTCGCGGACAGCCTTCAGAGAAAGGTTGTTCTCGATTTTTATTACGATATTTCGGATATACAGAAGTTGAATGCGCGCCACGGCTGGCTTGTCCGGGCCGAGAACTCTCTCGCCCAGAACGGAACGAAGCCGCTGAGCCATATCGCGCGCAAGAGCCTCGACCGTGTCGGGCTGGCGATGCTTTAGCGAAACGGTTATAATGCGGTAGAACGGCGGATAGTGGAACAACTGACGCTCTTCCATCTGCTCCTGATACATCTGCGCATAGTCGTTACGCACAACCTGACGGATTATCGGCAAGTCGGCATTCTTAGTCTGAAGGAATACCCGGCCTTGCTTGTGCTTGCGTCCGGCACGCCCAGCTACCTGCGCCATCATCTGAAAGGCGCGCTCATAGGCTCTGAAATCGGGATAGTTGAGCATCGTGTCGGCATTAAGGATGCCAACAACGCTCACGCGGTCGAAATCCAGTCCTTTCGATACCATCTGAGTTCCGATTAGAATGTCGGTCCGATGATTCTGAAAATCGTCGATTATGCGTTCGTATGCCGTTCGGGTGCGAGTGGTGTCGAGATCCATTCGGGAAACCCTCGCATCCGGAAATATCTTCTGAATCTCGTCTTCAATCTTCTCCGTGCCGAAGCCGATGCTGCGAATCTCCACACCTTCGCAAGCCGGGCATTTCTGCGGAAGCTGATAGGTATATCCGCAGTAATGGCAGGTTAGCATGTTAAGCCCCTTGTGATAAGTAAGACTAACATCGCAGTTCTTGCATCGCGGAACCCATCCGCAGGTGTTGCACTCAACCACCGGAGCGTAGCCGCGACGGTTCTGGAACAAGATTACCTGCTCCTTGTTTTCGAGTGCCTCGCGAATGGCGGCGAGCAAATCGGGAGAGAAGGGATTGGCAGCCGTCATCAGTTTTCGCTTGCGCAAATCCTTGATGTCTACGACCTTTATCTCGGGCATTTGGATTGACTTGTAGCGCGTGTTCAGCTCGACATACGCGTACTTGCCCGTGGCGGCGTTGTAGAAGCTTTCGAGACACGGAGTTGCCGTTCCGAGAAGCGTTTTTGCGCCGTACATCGATGCCAGAACGATTGCCGAATTGCGCGCATGATAACGCGGAGCCGGGTCTTGCTGTTTGTAGGTTGTCTCGTGCTCCTCGTCAACAATTACGAGTCCGAGGCGGCGGAAAGGCAGAAAGACCGACGAGCGCACGCCCACGACGATGTCGTAAGCCTTCTCTGAAAGCATTTTGTTCCAGATTTCCACGCGCTCGGCATCGGGATATTTTGAGTGATAAATGCCAAGCCGATTGCCGAAAACACTCCTCAGCCTTTCGGTAATCTGAGTAGTGAGGGCTATTTCGGGCAAGAGGTAGAGAGCCTGCTTTCCGGCTTCGAGCACCTTCTGAATGAGATGGATATAGACTTCGGTCTTTCCGCTCGATGTAACTCCGTGGAACAGACACACGTTCTTCTCCATAAAACTGCCCAGAATGGCATTATAGGCATTCTGCTGCGCCTCGCTAAGCGGATGCAAGTCGTTGAGTTTGAAGTCCGAATCGCGTAGTCTGCCAATCTCGAACTGATAAGTTTCAAAGATGCCTTTCTCGACCAGCGATGCGAAAGCCGCTGTTGATGCTCCGTTGGCAAGAAGGTCTTTCTTGCTAACCTCATCGGGAATGGCTTTGTTAAGGCAGCCCGAACGCGAAAGATAATCGAGCAGCATCATCTGCTGCTTTGGGGCGCGTTTGAGGGCATCGATTTGCATGTTAAGCACCTTCTCGTTGCCCGAAACGGCATTCGACAGGCGGACGTGAAGTTCGGTCTTAGGCTTGTAGTTGCGCTTTACCGACTCGTGAATAAAAACCGCCTCCTTCTCGAGAAGTCTTTTCACGACTGCAAGCAACGATTTCGCCTTCAGTTCCTTCTCGATGAGCGTTACGGGCTTCTCCTTTCCGTCCGAAAGAAGGTCGAGAATCTTCTGCTCGCGTTCGGGCAGAGGCGCATCGGCAACAAACTCGGGATTCAGTTCGATGAGCGTCTCGCTCTCGAGTTTCAGCCCCGACGGCACGGCAGCCTTGTAAACCTCGCCCTTGGTGCAGAGATAATATTCTGCAATCCAGTTCCAAAACTTGAACTGGATGGGCAGAAGAATCGGTTCGGAGTCGAGAACCTCGTATATGTCTTTTACCTCGTAGCCCTCGGGACGGCAGAAATGCACATTCTCAACAATGGCGGTGTATATTTTCTTTCGTCCGAAGGGAACAATCACCCTGCTTCCTCGTGCCACCTGCGATGCCAAGTCGTCGGGCACCGAATAGGTAAACGTTGCCGCAAGAGGAAGCGGCATTATAACATCAACAAATGTCTGCATTTATCATCTGGCAATAATCTTCTGAACCTTGAAACCATCGAACAGAGGAGTTATCGTAACATACGTTTTTCCGTTTTGCTTTGGCGTGAATGTGAACTGTTTTGAAGAATAGTTGCGCAGAACATTCTGCTTCCACTCTTCCTCGCGGTCGCGCGTGCGGATGCTGGCTGTCTGCTCAGAATCCTCGAACTTAATCTTGAATTCGAGTTTTCCGTCAGATTCAGACGGATGGATTGGCAGCAGCCTGACCTCGATTGTGAGCGGCTTGCCCTGCTCTGCCTCAACCTCGAACGACATTGTGGCATTCTTCTTGACATTGTATCCCACGCACGATTCGTACGACTCGAACACGACTTCGCCCGATTCGCCTTCGGGCATCGGAGTTGAAAGAGTTGTTCGGGTAACAGGCTTGAACACAGGCAGATTGCGAGGCTCATAATCTATCATGCCCTTCCACTTGCCATCCAAGAAACTGTTGTAGCGGCGGCACAAAGCAGCAATTCCGGCCTGAGCATCTTCGGGAACGTCCCAACTTACCAAACCGTGTCGTGCCATCTGCGCACCAAGCATCTTCTGATTCATCGTGGCAACGGCAAGAACAGGATAAGAAACAAGTTCGAACCAAGCCGGACTCTTTGTGTACGAACTTGTGCTCTCCACGATGTCGAACGTACGGAGCATTCTGTCGACCTTTGCCAGACGGTCTTTTATGTCCTTCTCGTTCATATTGAGGTCTCTTATCTGCTTCCATGCCGGGTCTTTCTCCTCGGTGCGCGTGCCGCCAAGAAACTCTGGCCGGCAACTGAAACAGAGGTCGTAGTACAAGTCCCACACAACCGAAAGACGGCGGTCGGTAACATGAACCTGCTCGGCATACCAGTCGGCACGATGTTTGTTCAAGCCCTCGTCGTTAACTTTCTCGATGTCCCACGCCATGTCGAGGAAGAGCGACGTGAGATATTCGGCAGGCTTGATGTCGCCCACGTTTACAATCCAAGTGTTGCGGATGCCGCTGTTGTAGGCACGGTTCATCTCGCTCTGCATCATCTCGGGATGCGTTGAGGCAAGCCACAGATAGTCGTGAGGCCGTCCCCAATAACTTATATGATAGTAGATTCCGTTTCCGCCCTTTCGCTTCTGCTCCTCGGCTGTAGGAAAATGGCGGATATATCCGTAGTTGTCGTCGCACCACATCAGAGTAACGTCATCAGGAACTTTAAGTCCATTCTGATAACATTCGAGCACCTCCTTGTAAGGAATGAACTGCTGCGGAATGTCGGCGATGTTTCGGTGAGTAGTTGACGATAGCATATCGCGCTGCGTTCCGATGATTTTCTGAAGGGCATCGACGCGCTCTTTCAGAGACGATGCGCCCTTCATTCCGCTGTCGTGAACGCCTCGCATTCCGAGTGTGAAGATGCAGTCGTCGTCCTTTACCTCATCGAGTCGTTTCTGCCAGAAACTCTTTACGTTGTCGGCATTGTGAATGAAGTCGTACTCGCCTTTTCCGTCGAGCCTCCACTCGCCGTTGGTGTTACGCATCATAGGCTCGCAATGACTTGTACTGATGATTATTCCGTACTTGCGCGCCATCTCGCGGTTGCCCTCGACCTTGTAGAAAGGCTTTGAGCACTCGTGCATGGCAGGCCAGAAGGTGTTTGCCTTGAGGCGCAGAAGAAGTTCGAAGATTCGCTCGTGCGTGTAAGGACCGATTTCGCCCTTTACAATATCTTCGCTACCGCCGTTAAGCGAGCGCATACGCGGCTCGTAGTTCTCGCTCGACCACGGATTCATGCCCCAGTCCTCGTCGTTCACGAATATTCCGCGGTAAGCAACTTTCGGATAGTCGAACAGTTCGAATTCGGAGTCGAGAACATACTCGCTTCTCTTCTCAGGCGTGCAGTCGGCCCACCAATGCCAAGGCGAAACACCAAGCATCCGCGAGAATGAAAGCACGCCGTATGCCGCGCCGCGCTTGTCGCTTCCAAGAATCAGGAGTTGAGGCTTTTTTGATGTATGAATAACCTTCAGCAGAAACGCCTCGGCATGGGCAGCAAGCGAATCAGTTGAAATCTTGTTGGAAGATGCCCACTTGCGCCACTCGTTGTTGGCGAGCGAGCCAATCAGAATATCGGCATTGGCGATGTTAGCCGATTTCAGTTCGTTGCCGAAAACCGCCTTAACATCGTCCTTGAACAGCGACACAGCCGTGTGAACCACCTCAGGCTCGTTCTTGCTGAAATACAGAGCCGAAGGGTTGCTGTTGTACATAGCAAAATCTGAACTCTCCTGAGCCTTGACTACAAAAGACACAGCCAGCATTACAAATAGTACCGAAAGTTTTTTCATACCAGATTTGTTTATTTGTATTAAAAAAGGCTCCGTAATCAATGAATGACTACAGAGCCTCTACTTATAGTTTGTACTCGAAGCGGGACTTGAACCCGCACAACCATTACTGGTCAAGGGATTTTAAGTCCCTCGTGTCTACCGATTCCACCATTCGAGCAGCCTTTTTTACATTAGCGGTTGCAAATATAATAAAATCTTTCGTTTCGGCAATACTGTTTGCCCAAAAAGATTAAAATTCAAAGGTCGAATCGTCGGCAGTACGCTTGAAGTATGTAATCGTTCTTGTTCGTGTCTCAAGCACCTTTCCGTCCTTCTTCTTTACGCATTTAGTCCAGTTGCCGCGCTTGTCGTATTCGTACTCGAAAGTATATACGCTTGTAACGCCCTTTATCTTCTCGGCCTGGGTTGAGACATCGCCCTTGTCGTTAAAGTCGTTGATAATCTCCTTCTGCTGGCCGACAATCTTCTGTGGCTGAGTGGTAGCCTCGTTGAATGTCGTCTCGTTCTGGAGTTTGTTGTTTACATATTCCTTCATGCCTGCAAGTGCAAGACCGTTGTAGCGGTAAACCAGATTCTGTCCGCCGGCGATACGGGCACTAACCAAGCCGTCCTTGTAGGTATATGTGAATGTCTTTGCGCCGATTCCGCGCTCAACCCATCCGTTGCTGCTCCAATAGTTGTTGTACTTTGTAGAAGCTCCGTTCGAAGGATTGCGTTCCTGCATCAGTCCGTTGCTGTTGAAAATCATCTGAACGGTCTGCTTCTTTCCGCCAGCCTCAACAGTCTCGTTCACGAATCTTACCAATCCGCGGAAGCCCATGCGGTGTGCATGATTTTCCATATAGATGAGATTGCGGTAGATGCGCTCAATCTTCGGGTCGCCGTTGCCGCCGTGGTCTTTCTCATAAATGAGATAGTCGCGATAACTTGCATACTCGCTGATAAGTTGTTCAGACTCGGTTGAACCAATCTGCTTCATTATCTCAGAAGTGTAGTAACTGTTAGGATACTTTGCAAGATATTCCTTCAGTTCGCGAACCTGACCTGATTTCAGGGCATCGTCGTAAGCCAGTTTGTAGATAATGTCCTGAGCCTCGCCACAGTATGGCGAGTTAGGATATGTCTTCATGTAATTGGTGTACGATGCCACCGTATTTGTATCTTTCGAAAGGGTTAGAGCCTTGAAGTACATCTCGTTCTCGACGGTTGAATAGTTGTAGGCATCGGGATATTTCTTCAAGAACTCAGACAATCCCTCGGGCGACTTGTCGGCACGTTTGTAAGCCAAATCGTCGCGCAACTGGTGAATCTCCTTGAAGTGCTCGCCCTGCGGATAGTTTGTAAGATAATATTCGTAGCCGGTAATTGACTCGGCATTCATTGCCGTGCGATAGCCTGCGTTGTCTTTCCTCTTGAGCAGTTCGGAAGCATACTGAGTATCTTTAAGGGCGGCGTAGACCTTTCCGTAAGTCTCCTCATCGTTCTCGGTGCAGGCGTAATCCATGAGTGCGGCATTAACCTGACTCTCGATTACGGCGAATCCCATGTTTATTTTTTCTGATGCCAGCCATCCGCGCGCCTCGTTTACATAGATGTTAGACTTCACAACCTTCTCGTAAGTCTCGTAAGCGCACAGAGGACAGTAGTTAACCACCTTGTCGGGGTCTTTTATCGGGTCGAGTTTGATGCTGTGCTGAAGCACCTCGGCCAAGTCCCAGAGCGGATACAGATTCTTTACATAATCAATATTCTTGCCGGCATCCTTGGCATTCTGCTTATCGAGTTTCTCCTTCAGAGCCATACGAGCCTTCTCTGCCTTAACATATTCCTTCTTTGCAATAAGTTCGTAAACCTTGTGCAAAGCCTTCAGGTTGCCAGTATTCTCCTGCGTCCAGTGTTTTTCGTCACCAGCCATAACATTCAGCGCCACACAGGCACAGAGAGCCAAAATAATATGTTTCTTCATTTGGTATTTTTTATAAAAAACGAAGCAAAAATATGAATAAAGTTTTAAAGCAGAACAAATTACAAGAATATATTTTAATTTATTTACATTCTTTAACTATTTGCCCTGCCCCGTTAGCATCAGAACTGGAAGTAGATAAACGGCTGAACGTCGCTACTCTTAATCTGAATGACGATATAAATTACAACGACCACAAGCAACGCCTGAGCAACGAGCGGCATCTTGATAACTGCGCCCTGACTGCGCTCAACCCAACTGTCGGGAACGAAGTGCAGCAGATAGCCCAGAAGCATGAGCGACATCACTCCCCAGTAGCCCTGAACAAGTTGCCAAAATATCTGCGGCTTGAAGTTGCTGAAAATCAGGCCGAGCATCGTAAGCGAGTTGTCGAAACTTGTGTTGCGGAAGAAAACCCAGCCCAAACACACGAAATGGAACGTAACAACAACGCACACGGCATGAAGGAACCATCCGTAGCGATGATTCTTGCCGAAGCCCATGATGTTGTTCCACAAGCGATGGGCAGCCAAGGCAAAGCCGTGCATCGCTCCCCATGCCACGAAGTTCCACGAAGCGCCATGCCACAGTCCGCCCACAAGCATCGTCAGAATCAGATTGACGTAAGTCATGAACTTGCCCTTGCGGTTTCCGCCAAGCGAGATATATACATAATCGCGCAGCCAACTCGACAGCGAGATGTGCCATCTGTGCCAGAACTCGGCAACCGACGCACTCTTGTAAGGGCTGTTGAAGTTCTGCGGAAAGTTAAATCCGAGCAGAAGAGCGATTCCGATAGCCATATCGCTGTAGCCCGAAAAGTCGCAGTAAATCTGAAGGGCAAAACCGTAGATTCCGAGCAGATTCTCCAAGCCCGAATATAGCGACGGGTTGTCGAAAATTCGCTGGACAAAGTTGACGCTTATATAGTCGCAGATGACTGCTTTCTTGAACAATCCGGCAACAATCAGGAACAATCCTTCGCCAAATGTTTCACGAGTAACAATCATCTTTCGGTGTATCTGCGGAATGAAATCGCTCGCCCTAACGATAGGTCCGGCAACCAACTGCGGGAAGAAGCTTACGAAGAAGGCATAGTCGAGCAGACTGTCGAGCGGCTTCAGCTTTCCTCTGTACACATCGATGGTGTAACTGAGCGACTGGAAAGTAAAGAATGATATTCCGACAGGCAGCACGATATCGAGCGTTTCAAAGTGTCCGCCGGTGATATCAGCCCATATCGTTCCGAAGAAATTAGTGTACTTGAAGTAGACGAGGAACGACATATCTACAAGCACGCTGAGCCATACAAAGAGAAGCCTCTGCCACTTCTTGCCCGACGAGTAGATGCCATGTGCCATAACAAAGTCGAAGCACGTTACGATGGCAAGAATCTGGAAGTAAGTGCCGCTGCTCTTGTAGTAAAAATAGTACGAGAAAGCCGTTACGAACAGCAGTCGCGCCGTATGAGCCTTGCGCAGCAATGCGTAGACACAAGAGAAGGCAAGAAACAGGAAAAGGAACAATCCGCTGCTGAAGATGAGTTGGTTCTTCTCGTCATAGTTCAGCAACAACGCAGAAAGTTTGCTAAAATCAATGTCTTGCCACATACTTGTTATATTGTTTTATAATAGCCTCAGCCATCAGTTCGCCCTGATAAGTATAGCCTTCGTGAGTGTAATGAACAAAGTCGCTTCGCATGAACTTTGCCCTTCGCCAGTTTTTGCATGCGCTGGCATCGCCTCCCATAATTCCGTACAAGTCCCAGACTGCAATGTTGTGCTCCTCGGCATAGTTGAGCCAAATCTGGCGCACCTTCTCGGTATTCTTGTTCTCTACCGGAGTTGAAGAATATCGGCGACGTCCCTTGCGGTTTCTGCCGCGCACCCTTATGCGCTTGAACGAGCCGGGCAGCGTGGTGAGCATTATCTTGGCAGACGGACAGCTGTCGTTAATCATAACGCAGAGGCTGTCGAGATTGTTTCTGAACGACTCGCCGCTGAACGAGCCGTAACTCTCGTTTGTTCCAAGCGACACGATAACCAAATCGGGATTCAGCTCCTTAACCCTCGACATATAGTCGCCGCTAAGGAAGTGGGCACACACCGCGCCGTTGCGACCTATCGCGCTGTAAACGATTCCCGGCTTGCCCGTCTCGGTGGCGATGGCAGTTGTCTGATAACTGATTTTCTGAGCCTCAACGGCGCTGTCGCCCCATTCCTTCTCGAGTCTGTGCCGTGCCGCCACGCTGAACACATGTCCCCGGACGTGCGAATCGCCAATGTGAACGATGCGAACGATATCCTTTCCGCCGCGAATCTTGCAGAAGATACTGTCGAGTTCCTCACCGCGGATAAGCTCGTTGCTCTTCATTCCCGGGAAATGCAGCGCGCCGCTGTTTACCGAGTCGGCAGCGATGCTGTCCAAGGCAGCAGCATTCACCGCCGTCTTTTTATCGTCAATATCCTCCGTGCCCTTTGCCATATCTATGCCCACGAAGAGCAGGCACAGCACAAAGAGCAGCAGAATCTTTCTATTCTCTTTCATATTCCTTCCTCTTGTCATAATTATATTTGCCCTCAACAAGAGCATCGTAAAGGAAGTGCGACAGATACTGTCCTCCCTTGAAGTTTATGTGCGTGTAATCGTAGTTTGCCTTCGACGGCTTTGAGTGTACGAGTTCAGCCATCGAGCCTTCGCCGCCCATCGCCTCGAACAGATTCCAGAAGGCAATGTGAGCCTCGGCTGCAATCTGCTGCTGGTATGCCACCAGATTCTTTACGCCCGGCATCGTCTTTATCTCGCCGCTCTCGCTCTTGTATCCGCGGTCGCCCACGCCCACGAGCAGGAATCCCGAGTTAGGGAACGCTTCCTGAAGATACTTGATGGTCTTGAGCATCGCCTTTTTGTAATATCCGTAGTCCTTGCCGAACTTCGATGCCACGTTAAGTCCGTAGTGTATGATGATGAGGTCGTAAGGCCTCTGCTCGGCATACTGGCGGAGTCGGTTCTGCGGAATGCTGCGGAGAGTTGCGCCGCTTCGTCCTCGCATACTGAAACAGTCTACCGAGATGCCTCTGTTGCCCTCCATCGCCACGCCGTAGAACACAGATGAGGCTGTCTCGCCATTTACCGTCCAGCGCACGCGTCCTATCTTGCCCTTCACCTCAGCCTTCTGCAATCCTTCGGAAGGGGCAAAGAGGAATTCCTTTGATTCCGAGCCGTTTACGTTTGCCGTGAGTACGATGTTTCCCGATGTCTGGAAATATATTGTAGAACGTTGGCAGGTGTCGAGCAGAGTTGCATATCTGTTTTGTCCCGACACATTGACGTATGCGCCCTCGCGCGGAATGAAATATCGCTCGTCGATGCCCTGACGGCTCTTGTCGAACCTTGTGGTATCGTTGAATACATGAGCAATCCAGCCCGATGACGACACGCGAACCGTCTGTCTGAATCCATCGGTAATAGAGAATATATCGACATAACTTGCTCCGCATCCGCCGTATTTCTTCTGAAGGAGGGCGCGCAAATCGCCAGTGAAGATATCGCCTTCGATGAACGAATCGCCGAAATAGGCGATGCGCACAGGGCGGTCGAGCGTCTGAAGGCTGTCGAGTGCCTGATAGTATTTCAACATTCCCGTTCCGAGACTGTCGCCGAAATCCTCGATACAGGTAACGCCCTCGCGGCAATGAGCCACAAACGGCGGCTTCACCACCGGCAAAACAACAGTATCCTTCTCGGCTTGCTCTTCTTCCGAAGGGCATATATCCGAAAGGATATTAACCTGTCTAAGCGTTGTGCCACAAATAGTTATGGGGGGCAGGTATCTTAAGGCTGCAAGCATCAGCACTACAAGGAGTGTGAGTAAAAACGTGCGAAGTAGATAATTCTTCATTCCTCTAACAAAATCGGCGGCAAAATTACAAAAAAGGAACGACACGACCAAAAAAGCCCCACCTTTCAAAAGAAAAAGGAAGAGAAATGCGGCTTATAACAAGATACGCGAGTTCGGGACAAAAAAACGCGGTCTGTAATAATATGCAGACAGAAAACGAATCATTATGCAGAAAAGAGGCAAAAAAGCTACTTTCAAGGTAGAGGGTAGTAAGGGGATAGTAAGAGGATAGCAAGGGGGAAGCTTCGAGGAAGGAAGCCGATGCGTATATTGATGCAAATTCAATAGCTTTCACTGTTGACAATTAACAATGCAGGTAAGAAATGTATAATTTATCCCGAATTCGCATACAAGATGATACCCTACTCAGTCCTCTCCAAGAAAGAACTCGTTAGACATTAAAAAGTGCGTTAAAAGCACTTTGAACTAAAAACGCCCCATCATTAGTTTATTTTTACCCTATAGCATTGAAATATAAGGCGTAGCTTTGCTGCGAGTTTTTCTAATCAATTTTACTAACAACTAATACCAAAAAAGTATGACTAAAACATTCTTTAAGTTTCTGATGCTTGCGGCGGCACTGCTATTAACGGCAGCGACGAGCACAACAGCTCAGATAAAGGTGCATAGCATAGGTGACTCTACTATGCAGACCTACGATGAGAGTTCGACCGACAAACGCGGTTGGGCCCAGATGCTACAACAGTTTTTCGATGCCAACTTTGTTACGGTAAACAACCGTGGCAAATCGGGAGCCTCATCGAAAAGTTTCTACAACGAAGCTGCTTACTGGCCAACGATGGTGGCAAGCAAAAGCAGCAACACAACAATCGAGCAGGGCGACTACGTTCTGATTCAGTTTGCCCATAACGACGAGAAGAACAACGGAATGGATGGCGACGAGGTTATTGCATACTACAAGAGCATAGGCAACACAACAGAGGCGGCATCTACCGACTATCGCGGAACAACACCGTTCAACACGTTCAAAAAGTACATTCGTGCATTCATTGACGAGACAAAGGCGCGCGGCGGAATTCCAATTATCGTAACGCCTATCTGCCGAAAATACTTCAGCGGAAGCAACATATCGAGAAAGGGGCAGCACGATTTGGGCGATGGATTCGCAAAACTAACCGAAAGCGGAATAACGACAAACAACAAACTTGCCGAGTCGGATAATACAATGGACTATGTGCAGGCTCTGAAAGATGTAGCATGCGAGTACGATGATGTTCCGGTTGTAGACATTACCGAACTTACCCGAAAAATGTATCTCAGCTACGGAAACGACTTCTGTACAAGCAACATTTTCTGTTCCGACGACTCAACACATCCAAAAGCCCTCGGCGCAACGCTGGTGGCACGTCTGTTTGCTCAGGCAGTTAAGAACGGCGAGAATGCCGTAAGCACACCAAAGAGTAGCGCGGTGCTTGCAAATCTGGCTAAATATGTGGTAGTTAGCAACGAGGTCTCACTTTCACCTTCAGACGGAGATTTGGGAACCGCCTACATCGGCATGACCGTAACCAAAGAGTTCAACATCTCAGCCTTTGGACTTGCCAAGGCTGCGGGTACTTTTACATTCAAGACCGAAGGCGGATTCGAGGTTTCTACCGACAAAACCAATTTCTCTAACTCTGCAAGCATAGATTACAACGGGAATACACTCATCTCTACAATCTACATCCGTTTCAAGGTTTCAGCAGAGGGCATGACAAGAGGCTCGCTCACCGCAACAGACGGAACGACAAGCAAGACCATAGAACTCTCTGCAACAGGAAAAAGCAGCGCAGGAGGAATAGAGACAAGCGTAGTATGGCCTCTAACCAGCAACGCTACGCCAGTGGTTACAGGCAGCATCACCCCTCTTGAGCAGACGATGAGCAACATGACGGTTTCGGGCTACCAAAACATAAACAAGGCTGCCGTGTGGCCCGAGGGCAGCAACTACGATGC
Organism: Bacteroides sp. Ga6A2; assembly: GCF_000702225.1. Lineage (NCBI taxonomy): Bacteria > Pseudomonadati > Bacteroidota > Bacteroidia > Bacteroidales > Bacteroidaceae > Bacteroides > Bacteroides sp. Ga6A2. Next base: position 19,394 of record NZ_JNKX01000013.1, read on the forward strand.
AAGCCATACCGTTCAGCGCAACTGCGTGGCTGGCAACAAATGGCCTGCCGGAGAGATTGACGAGGTGAGCGACAGATTCATTCAGTTTGGCGTTTCGGCTCCCGAGAACACAAGCATAGACATTGACAAGATAAGCATGTATGTTGCCGGAGCAGGCGGAAACGGAATGAGATGCAAGATTTACTATTCAACCGATGCCCAGTTTGCAAATCCGGTGCAGATAAAAGAGTTTGCGTCGATGACAAGCAACACAGCATATCTTGTAACCGCCGAGCCTGTGCTTACGCTCGACGAGGGCGAATCGCTCTATCTGCGCATCTATCCTTGGTATTCGGGCGAGGCAACAGGAAAGACAATATGCTTGAGCGACGTCACGATTCACGGAGTGGCAAAAAGCGGAAACTCATCGGCTCAGGCAAGATACAGTCTGACAACAAAAGTCTCTCCTGCCGACGCTGGAAAAATTACAGTAAACCCAGTTCTCACATCATACAAGAAAGGCAGCGAGGCAACTCTCACGGCTACAAGAAACTTCGGATTCACATTTAAGGAATGGCAGGACAACAACGGCAAGACAATCTCTACCGAGCCTACCACAACCATTACAATAGATGCCGACAAAGACATCACTGCCGTCTTCGTTCCGCTTAACGTCTACACTGTAACGGCTCGCACTACCAACGACATGGAGATGTCGCTCGGAAGCGTAACAATATCGCCAAACAATAACGGCAACAAGTATGAGGAGGGAACGGAGATTGTAGCCACTGCCAACGAAAGCAAGATTCTGAAATTCTTGAGTTGGACCGACGATAATGAGAATGCAGGCAACAACGCTATACGTAATCTGAAAGTAAACGGCAACATAGAACTGGTAGCCAACTACGAGGTTCAGGACTTCATTGCCGTATTCGACGCTTCGAAGGTTCAGGGATATGCCTACAACACAACAGCCGAATATCCTTACAACGCCGACGTTGTATGGGATGCAAGCAGAAACGCAAAGGCAAGCATCGTAAGAGTTAGCGACGGCTCTCTGGTTTACACGCAGAACGGCGGAACTCCAGTAGTGCGCAACCGAGAGTCTGCAACATTAAGCGGTCTTAACGGTCTTTACCAAAACGGCTACCGCACAACCGACGTGGCATTCCAATATCAGTTCTCGACAATCGGATTCACCTCGGCAACGATGTATGCCGGAATGGCTGCCAAGAACATGGCAAGCGCAAACTGGAAGGCTCAGATAAGCACCGACGGAAAATCATTTGCCGACATCGACGGAGCAAAATGGACAATCACGGCAAATGTTCTGAAAGATGACATCGCAATAAGTCTGCCAGAATCGGCAATGGACAAAAATCTGGTTACAATACGCATTGTAGGAGACGGCGACGCTACTCTTAGCACATCGTACCAGTTCGACAAAAAGTTCGACGGACTCGACTACTGCGACCATTCAGAAACAGGCTTCGGCAATGTTTTCGTCCTCGGAACAGCCAAGGTTGTGAAAGACAACGACGCCCCCGTTGTTACAAGCGTTCTTCCGACTAATGGCTCAACCGGAACAAGCAGTTCAGGAACAATCACAGTATCGTTCAACGAACGCATCCGCAGCGCAAACCTCGTAAACGGCAAGGTTTCGATTTCGGGCGGCGGCGAGACAAAGGAACTTGAACCAACATGGAACTCGCGCTCCGTTTCGTTCAACTACTTCAACCTGAAATACGGCACAACCTACAACTTCGTGATGCCTGCCGGATTTGCCGAAGACCTTTCGGGCAACGCCGCTCCTGAGGTTAAGGTAGAATTTACGGTTATGGACAGACAGAAGCCGGCTCAACGCACATTCAACGCCATTGTTGACCATTCCCTCAGCGTAGACAAGATTGAGGCTTCAGCCGACATGCCAGCGCAGTATCGATACATTCAGGATGCGATAGACGACGCACCTTCGGCATCAGCAAAGCCTTATCTCATCTACATAAAAGAAGGTTATTACAAAGACCCTAACAAGACGTTCAATGCAAGCTACGGAATGAGATACGCCGACACATCGGCTGGCTCGACAAGCACCGAGACCGTTCAGATTCCGGGCGGAGCAAACGAATACGACAAATGTAATCTGGTTTGCGTAAACAAGCCAAACATTCACCTCATCGGTCAGGCAGTAGATAAAGTTACGATTGCCGGTGACCGTCTTGACGGTGGCTGTTCTGACAGAACACGCGTGTGGTATCACATAAACGCAGGTGCTTCGATGGAGGTTACGGCAGCGGCAACCGACTTCTTCATGGAGAACGTAACGCTTGTAAACGAGGCTTGGACCGTAGAGAAGATGGCTGGTCCTCAGGCTCTCGCGCTTAACATGTCGTCAGACCGCGCAGTTATAAACAACTGCAATGTCCGCTCTTATCAAGACACCTATTATTCGGCTTCGACATACAACCGCCAGTTCTGGAACAACTCAACAATCGAGGGCGCGGTCGACTTCATATACGGTTCGGGCGATGTATTCTTCGAGGGTTGTACGCTGAAAATCGTGCGTCAGGCAGGCGGATATATCGTCGCGCCAAACCATCCAGCCAACACCCGATGGGGATATGTGTTCAACAACACCAAGATTGTCAGCGGAGTAACATCTCCTTCGAGCGACACCAAGGTATACTTTGGCCGCCCATGGCACGAAACTCCTATGACGGTATTCCTTCACACACAGAGCGAGGTTACTCCATACGACGGCATTTGGTATCCAACAATGGGCGGTCTGCCTAAACTCTGGGCGGTGTACGACATGTGGGATGCCAACGGATATGCTCGCAGCACAGAGAGCATCAGCGACTATTACTATACCGACAAGGCAACAGGCAACAAGGTGAGCGGCAAGGCTAAGAACTTCCTTACCGACGATGAGGCTAAGCAATACACCATCGAGAACGTGTTCAGCGGCGACAAGAGCAGCGGCAAGACAGGCTATTGGAATCCGCAGCCTATAGTAGAGAAGACTTCAACTCCAGTTCTCTCGCTTAACGGCAACGTAATAACATGGAATGCCGACGACTATGCCATCTGCTATGTTGTAACGGTAAACGGAAAGGCCGTAAGTTTCCCAACTGAATGCAGATTTGTTGCAAATGTGGGAGATGTGGTTTCCGTTCAGTCTGTAAACGAGCATGGCGCACTTTCAGATGCTTCTGAAAGCGTTACGGTTCTCACTACCGATATTAAGAATATCTCGGCTAATAGGAATACTGAAAGCGACGCATCATTCTCAGTAAACGGAATGAAACTGAACAAGCCTTCGCAGCACGGCGTTTACATCGAGAACGGCAAGAAGGTTTATAAGAAGTAAACGAATTAAAAGACATCAAACCCAAAAGAGACTGATACCAGCAACGGCATCAGCCTCTTTTTCTGTTCTGCATCAAAGCGTTTGCTATTTTAACTGTAACTTTGACGGAACACGATGAAAGATGTTTTATATTTGCGCAAATCTTTTATGCCAAATTAAACTATGCGCCAGTTCGGGATAAGATTAGAGTTCAAACAGCTCAAGTTGTCTTGATTTTTCGACATGCACAGGAAGGGCATCCGGCTTGTTCTCGAAGAAGCAATATGCAGTAAGGGCAGAGCAGATGTTCATGATAAAATTATGTATCGAGCGATGGCGTGAGTGCACAAGGTTTTTTAATTATTAATTTTATTTTTTTATGAAAAAAATTAGTTTGTTTACCATTGCTATTATTCTACTTCTGACTCTTACAGGATGTCCAGAAACGGTTGAAACTAGCTGTATAGTTGTAAAAAACGTGTCAGAATCAGGCATTGTTGTGGCTGCGTTAAAAACACGCGATTTTATTCCTAATTCGAATAAAATCGTTACAATAAGAGATAATCATTGTTTATACGATACTGTTTTGACAGAAAGTAATAACTATTTCTTTTACGATATCGCTCCTAATACAAAGCAAGAGATTACCACATATCTTGATGATGATGTTTATATAACAGACACAGTAACATTATTTATTTTAGACGAGGCTGTATACAATAGTCACTCATGGCAAACAATCGTCGATAATAATGAGATATTGGCAAGATATGACATACCTGCAAAATACTATTTTGACAATTTCAGTCGTAGAAATCCTATAACATATCCTCCTACAGAATATATGTCAGGCATTGTTGTGCGTAAATTCGATTGATAAGAGATTCAACATTTGCAGATTTCCAATCTTTCTTGCTGCCAAATTCTTGCGTCCCTTCGGTAACAAGCTAACGAAGTTCGAGCGCAGAAATTCGGCAGAACGTAAGATTAGACAAATACGTCATCAAATAAAAAAGAGGGTGTGTCAAAAAAAACAGACATGCCCTCTTTTTTTTGTTTGCCAAACTGCCGACAAAATATTTACATGTAGAATCTCAGACCAAATTGAAGGTCCATTCGCTCTATTCCGTAGAAATCGTACTTTGAGGTGTCTATTCCCTCAGGCCTTTCCATCGACATCCTGAACGAATCAAGCTGCAAGCCAATGCCAATCTTGTCCGACATCTTATAATGAACTCCCATCTGAGCCATCACTCCCATACGGCTAATGCTCTCTGAGACGGAGTTATAACTGTTTGATATGCTTTCGGTATAATTCGTATAGCCCAAACCTAACTGAACATCCCAAATCCATTTTTTGCCAAGTTTCATGCTTGCCGCCAGACTTGGACCGATGTAATGCATCTTTAACTTCAAGTCGTTGTCGAATGATGTTCCGAAGTACTGGTAGTTTACGCCAAGACCAAATCCATAGTTCCAGATGTGCTGATAGTCGGCAGAAACATTAAATCCCATCTTGCGCTTATATGTGCCATTATAAGTCGTAAATTCTGACAGAATCCATCCGGGACCTACGCCAACCTTTACAACGTCATGAGGAACATCGTAGAGTTTCTTCTGTCTCTGAATCATCGCGTTGGCATATTCGGCATATTCGGCATCATGCCTCTCCTCGATATTCTGGAGCGATGTCTGAGTATCAGACTTTACCAAGCTGTCGGGCATAAGCATAATAGTACCCCAGAAACGATGGCAGGTTGACTTTCCGTCGGGATATTTATGTTTGTCTATACGCAGCACGTTACCACCACTTTCGGCAGTCTTCCTTACCGCCAAAGCCAGCATATTGCCATAGAGACAATTTTTTGTAGGCGTAAGTCCGCCGTCTACACATTTTACCTTTCCGATAGTCTTTGCTGCCGCAGGTACAGAATCGCTCACATCGTAAACCATAACTGAGTTGGCAGGGCGAGAGGGATATGCTTCTGTAAGTTCTGCCACTACCTTTGGTGATGTCTGACAACTTGCTGCCATTATAACTGTCAGCACACCAGAAAATACCTTTTTCATCTTATTTTTCTTTGTAATAGGATATTGAATTGAATGATTGTGCAAAAATATACTTTTCTTGCAAATCTGCAAAGGTTTTCTACACATGAGTTCGGGATTAAATTCAATACATCTCTTACTTTTACAACATATAATTTGTTGATTATATAAAAGTACTTTTCATCTGTAGACGCTGGAAGCGTCTCCGCTTAATAACCGTAGGTCGGGACGACCTGCGGAATAAGAGCTATCAACAACAAGCACTCTGAAGGAGTGCCCCATCTGTCGCAATGGGCGACCGCTTTCAGGGTCGATGATATTCGTTGTGTTTCAGCCCGCAGATCCTACGGATGCTGCGGTTACTGAGAGGTGACGCCTTCAGCGTCATTCCGAATAATCATCTGGAGATGGCGTTTCTTATCCCGAAATCTATGTTTGCCATATTACAATTCGGCTAAGCAGAAGGTTTCGGGATTCCTTCGGGATGCGTTCGGGTTTTGCACATTTATACCATGCTATTCAACAAAAAACGGCGGCATCCCAACAGAAAGAAGGAATGCCGCCGCGTTTTTTATGCTTTCAGAGCCTCATCAGATGCTCTGTTCTACGTTCCACACAAATGCTCTCAGACCGAGCATCGGGTTGTCCTCGTCGAGTTGACGCAGACGCTCAAGAACCGTCTCTACCAATTTATCCTCAACAATAGTAAGGATGGCATTGTTCATTGACGGCCATGCGTGCGAACCAAGGTGCGGTTCACCGTTCTTCGAGCCTCTTCCGCCTACGCCCTGCAAAAGCGTGTAGCCACGGGCGGTAGACTTTGTAAGCACTTCTACTACATCATCGTGATGTGCCTGATCGTATGTTATAAAAATAGTCTTCATATCAAGAATCTGTATTATTCAATATACTTGTGTGATGAGTGCTCCATTGAAGTAGCACGGCTTGCGCTCAACTGCTCCTCGGCCTTGTGCTCCTTCCAATACTCGTTAAGTTCACGGTCTGCTCTCAGGCTGCGGCGCTTTCTCCAGATGCCCACAGAACCGAAGATACAGAACATTGCAGGAACATAGATAAGAGTAAGGATTGTTGAAACCGTAAGACCACCGATAACAGCAACACCAAGCGGACGCCACATCTCAGCACCTACACCCGTACCAATAGCCATCGGAACCATACCAAGTACGGTTGTAAGTGTTGTCATGAGGATTGGGCGCAGACGGCTGCGGGCTGCCACTACAGCCGAGTGGATAAGGCTCAGACCTCGCTCGCGCATAAGCTGAGTGTAGTCGATGAGCACGATACCGTTCTTAACCACAATACCGATAAGCATGATACCACCAAGCATTGACATGATGTTCATGTTTGTGCCAGTTGTCAGCAACGCAAGAATGATTCCAGAGAATGCAAACGGCACGGAAAGGATGATGATGAACGGATATGTCAGACTCTCAAACTGAGCCGCCATCACGATGAACACAAGGATGATAATAAGTATACCGAGTGTTCCGAGGTCTCTGTTACTATCCATCTGGTCTTCGTACGAACCTGCCACCTGAACGGTAACTGTTGACGGATAATCCATACCCTTGTATATCTTCTGACCAAGCTCAACACCATCAGAAAGCGCATATCCATCGGCAAGAACGGCATTAACCGTTACGATACGCTGACGGTCCTTACGCTCGATGGTTGGCGGAATGGCAGACTCCTTTATCGTTGCGATGTCGCGGATTCTTACGTTCTGTCCCTTGGCATTAGGGATAACCATGTTCTCGATGTCATCAACCGAGATACGGGCAGAAGGCTCGTAGCGAACCTTGATGTCGTACTCCTCACCGTCCTCGCGATAGTATGACATCTGGCTACCGTAGATGAGGCTTCGAACGCTTGTTGCGGCAGCAGAAAGACCGATGCCCTGCTGAGCCAGTTTGTCGCGGTCGAACTCAACAACAATTTCAGGCTGATAGTCGGAACGCGAGATGTTAACCTGAGTAATCATATCGCTATGACTGCGCAGAGAGTCGGCAAGTTCGTCGGCAACGCGCTTGGTCTCGTCCATGTCGTATCCGTAAATCTCGAACGATGCTGTACTCTGACCGCCCATTCCGCCGCCCGAGTTACCGCCAAGAAGTACGTTGTACTTGGCAAGTTCTGGGATTGCCTTACAGTCGGCACGCATCTCGTCGCAAATCTGAGCCAATCCTTTCTCACGCTCGTTAGACGGAATCATCTGTACGTTGAACGAAATGATGTGCGAACCGTTATCGCGGAGCGAAGCGAATGTGTTGTCATCGCCAGCCTGACCAACGGTAAAGTTACAACTCTGCATTGTCTTGCCGTAACGCTCAATCCACTTGTTGGTAAGAGCCTTTGCCACTTCCTCGGCCTTCTCAACTCGTGTACCGATAGGAAGTTCGAGCGTTACACCCACACGACCGCTATCGTTGGCAGGGAAGAACTCACTCTTGATTCCGAACACAGCAACAGCACCAATACTCATTGCAAAGAATGCAAAACAGCCCACAATCACAATATAGCGATGGCGAACCGCCCAGTTGATTCGGCGCTCATACCAGTCGTCGAGCGAGTCGAGAGCGTTGGCAACAGGCGTATAGAGCTTCTTGAACAGCTTGCTCTGCTTCTTCTGCAAACGAAGCAACAGCGAACAAAGCATAGGAGTGAACGAAAGCGCACTAAGAGTAGAAACCGTCATGATGATACACATCATCCAACCCAACTCCTTAAACAGGATTCCGGCAATACCCGTAACCATTGTAAGTGGGAAGAACACGGCAATCATTGTAAGCGTTGAGGCTACAACCGAGATGGCCACCTCGTTGGTAGCATGAACGGCAGCCTGCTTAGGATTAGAACCGCGCTCAATGTGCGTAGTAACATTCTCGAGCACAACGATGGCATCGTCCACAACGTTACCGATGGCAATACTCAAACAAGAAAGCGAAATCATGTTGAACGAACTGCCCGTTGCATACAGATAGATGAACGAGGCAATCAACGACATCGGGATGGTGATTACGATAATCACGGTTGCTCTCCATCGGCCAAGGAAGATGAACACAACCAATGCCACGAACAGCATAGCGTATGCAATGGTCTCAACCAGAGAGTCGATTGTGTGGTGGATGTTCTCCGAAGTATTAACGATGATACCCAATTTTACATCCGAAGGAAGATTCTTCTCAAGGTCAGGAAGCATCTTCATAACCTTGTCCGAGATGGCAACAGAGTTTGCGCCGCTCTGCTTCTGCACCACAATCATGGCACCCTGAACGCCGTTGTTGAATGTGCGCTGCGCACGCTCCTCAAGGTTATCCTCAATGCGAGCCACATCGCGAAGATATACGTTCGTTCCGTTGCGAGTGCCAACAACAACGTTCAGCATCTGCTGAGGGTCTGTAAACTCGCCCTCGACACGAACCGTGTATGTCTGCGTACCAACATCAACAGTACCGTTTGTAACGTTTCGGTTCTCGGCAGCGATGGCGTTACTAACCTGAGCCGGGCTGAGGTTGTAAGCCTCCATCTTCTGTGGGTCCATGTAGATGTTAATCTCACGCTGCGGAGCACCCGAGATTGACACCGTACCCACTCCGTCAACACGCGCCAACGGGTTGGCAACATGCTCATCGAGCAACTTGTAGAGTGCCTTCTGGCTCTCGTCTGCCTGAACAGAGATGAGCAGAATAGGAATCATATCGGTAGAGAACTTGAACAGGATAGGCGTCTGAGCCTCATCAGGCAAGGCGCTGCTAACCATGTCAAGCTTGTCTCGCACGTTGTTTGTGAGCACATCGATATCGTAACCATACTCAAACTGAAGGGTGATTACAGAGATGTTCTCGCGCGAGTTTGACGTGATGTGCTTGAGGTGCTCAACAGAGTTAAGCGTATTCTCAAGCGGACGGGTCACATTATTCTCAATATCATTGGCGCTGGCTCCTGTGTAGTAAGTCATTACCATGATAGTATTGGTATCTATATCCGGATACAAGTCGATAGGCAACTTGAAGAATGAGAAGATACCAAAGACTATGACGGCAAAGAAACAGAGGCTCGTCATAATCGGGCGTTTTACCGCTCCTTCGTATAAACTCATATAATTTCTTTTTTGTTAGAATGAATAAAACAGAGGCGGCTGTTACTTAACAACCTCAACCTTACGGCCGTTAGTCAAGCGGCTCTGACCGGCAACAACGACCTTAGAACCCGGCTCAACGCCGCTCATAAGTTCGTAACTTGTGCCGATGTGCTTGCCAAGTTCAACTTTCTGGTATACAACAGAATCGCCCTGATATACATAAACATAGCGGTCGCCTGCACCAACCTGCTTTACAAGAGCCTCGTCTGGCACAAGCACATGGCGCTGTGAGCCGAAACTTACGGTTGCACGGGCAAACATACCCGGACGAACCTTCTGCTTGCTGTTGTTTATCGTAATCTCAACAGGGAAGGTGTGAGTTGCGGCATCGATGGTTGGGTAAACGATTGTTACCTTTCCGGTGAAGTTCTCGCCCTCGTAAGCATCGAGAGTGATGTCAACCGACTGACCTTTCTTTATCAACTTGTAATAGTTTTCAGAAACGTTAACCAAAAGTTTTACAGGGTTTGTCTGCTCAACCGTAAGTATTGGAGTGTTTGTGTACATATCGCCGTTATCGTAGTTGCGGGCTGTAACAACGCCGCTGATAGGGCTCAGGAGTTGTGTGTTCTGAACCATCTGGCGATACTGAGTCTGAAGCACGTCGAGGTTCATCTTCATATTGTCGTACTCAGCCTTTGATGCACCGCCAACCTTGTAGAGAGCCTCAACACGGTTGAACTCAATCTGAGTGTTGTCAATCTGAAGTTTCAACTGGCGGAGTGACGACTGGTCGAGCTGTACGAGCACCTGACCCTTGCGAACCTGATCGCCCACCTCAACATAAATCTTCTCGATACGGTAAGGCACGTTAGGCGAGATGTTGTTCTTAACATCGCTCTCAACAGTAGCCGTGTAAACCTCGGTCTGTGCAATGTCATCCTCAACCACATCGGCAATCTTTACCTGTGGTATCTCTTTTGCCTTGTCAGTCTCATTTTCCTTGTCCTTCTTTCCGCAAGAAACAAGCGTGCAAGCTGCTATCGCAGCAAAAGCCATAAACTTTATCTTATTCATTGTCTTATTTATTATCGTTATTGTTTGCATTTTCCTTTGCAGGTTTCTTTGCCTTCAGTACAGAGCCGTCATCCTCAGGCTCCATCTCAAGATACTTGCTTTCATGTCCAAGCACATAGTTAAGGTCGGTACGGGCTGAAAGATAATCGTATATTGACTGCTTGTAGGTAAGTTTGGCCGAGGTTACGTCTACAACCGACGAGTTGAGTTCGAGAATCGTTCCCTTTCCTACCTCGTATCTCTTCTCGGCAATGGTGCGGGCCTTCTCTGACTTTACTACTGCCTCTTTGTTAGACTCTACCTGCTCCTGACTTGCCGACATGTTGTCGAGATAAGTCTGAACCTGCATGTTTATCTGTCGTTCGGCGTTTGTTCTGTTCAGCGCGAGTTCTCTCTGCTGCATCTTAACCTTCTTCAAAGAAGTCCAGTTCTTTGCGCGGAAGATTGGAATTGTTACGTTGAGAGTTGCGTAAACGTATGGGTTGTACTTGTACTTGAACAGGTTCCAGTTGTCAGACATACTTGTGTAGAGATATGCGCCCGACAACGAAACGGTAGGCAGGAAACTTGTCTTAGAAATAGCCAGATTGTGGTTAAGAATCTGCTGGTTCAGGTCGAGTTGGCGGAGTGTAGTATTATCCTCGAGCGAGAGCGATGACATCTGAATCTGATCCTTCAGCTGAGCCTCGTAGTTCTCAAGTTTGTCGTTTACCTCAATCTCAACATTGCTATCCATTCCCATCAGCACCTTCAACTGAAGTTTTGCAAGGGCAATGGAATTCTTTGCCGATACCACCTGAGGCTTTATGTTGCGAGCCTGAACCTCGGCACTTATCTTGTCATACTCGCTCACTCTGCCTTGGTCAAACTTGTCGCTTATCACCTTGTAGTTCTGCTCGGCAACCGAGTAACTTGCAGCAAGCACCTCGTAGCTGTCCTGAGCCAGAAGAAGCTGATAATAAGCCTTTGATACCTGTTTTATAAGGTCGAGTTTAGAAGAGCGCGAAGCCTCGACTGCCAGACTGATGTCTGTCTTTGTTAACTTCATCGTCTTGTAAAGCGAAGGTGAATACACTGGGATATTAAGTGCCAGACCGGCATTCACCGTGTTAGGCGAACCCATCTTGATGTCTCTGTCCATCATGTGAATTGTCTGCACCTTGAAGTTGTGAGTAAAACTGCCCGTAAAATCGAGAGTCGGGTAAAGTCCCTCGGTGGTCTCCTTGTCGGCGAGTTTCTTCAGTTCAATGTCCTGATTCGCAATCCTTACCGACGGATTCTGCTTTACCGCATACTCAATAGCCTTTTCGAGGTTGAGCTGCACCGTCTCTGCGTTCGCCACCTGCGAGCCAACGGCACACAAAGCCAGCAACCAGTTTCGGCCTACTGAAAAAAACATTCTACTTTTCATTAAAATCTTATTTTACCTTTATTTATTTAGAAACAAGCTGTCGAATAACATTCGTCCTTTTTCCGTACAAATACCTCTGACACTTATAAAAAACATCGTACGGAACGATTCCTCCATCGAAAACTCCTTCAGTTTCGAATTGTCTTTCATAAATCCCTCGCGAACTACCTCGTTCACCAAGCGTAAAAGTCCGTAATTTATTTCCGGAAGGAACAAGCCCTGTTCAACTCCGCGAGCAAAAAACTGGCCGGCGGTCTTGTTACGCTCAGCCGACTCGCACTTTATCATCTCCTGCAACTTTGGATACTTTACGATGTCGTCGTACAATCGCGGATTCACAGTCTGAATCTCGTTCATGTGCATTTTGTATAGTTCGTAAAGGAACGTCAGAACATTGTCACAGTTCTCGTACATACTCTTTAGGCGAGCCTGTTTTTCGCTATTCAGAAGACGGAAGCAGTCCTCGAGCAACGCCTCCTTGTCCTCATACACCTCGTACAGAGTTCGCTTACTGATACAAAGAGAAGACGCTATCTTGTCCATCGTTACAGGCTTGATACCATCTTTTGCAAATGCTTCAATCGAAACTCTCAGAATCCTTCCCTTCAGTTCCTCTCTCTTTGAATCCCTTTCTTCCATTAAAATGTTATTCTATTCATTAAAACTTAAAATGACGCTGCAAAGATAGAAAACTTTTTCAATATGATAAAGTTTTCGAAAACTTTTTTTTCTTTTCGGGTTTTCTATTGTTTTTCCTGTTCCGAACATTCTGTTTTTATATCCGAATGAGACATCTGACAGAATATCGGCATAACTAAAATTTATGCAACATTTGTTATACATTACCTGATAGAAAATGTATAAAACAGTCAGTCTGATAATAAAAAACGTGGTTTTCTGTATTTTTATATGAAAAAAAATGGATTTCGCATGCATAAATGCCTTTTTTTACAAAAATATTTATTAAAACTAACGATTTGTTAGCAAAAAGTTTGTTTGAATAAATTTTAGTAGTATATTTGCAGCGCAAACAAGAAAATAGTTTTATTCTATTGTTTGATAATACTGAAATTTTTAAACAACCAATAAAAGAAAAATTCATTATGAACGCAAATCAGGTAGTGGAAGATCTGAAAAGACGCTTCCCAAATGAGCCAGAGTACATCCAGGCTGTATCTCAGGTACTTCCTACAATCGAAGAAGAGTACAACAAGCACCCAGAATTTGAGCGTGCTAACCTCATTGAGCGTCTCTGTATTCCAGATCGCGTAATCGAGTTCCGTGTTTCATGGGTTGACGACAAGGGTAACGTACAGACTAACATGGGTTACCGTATCCAGCACAACAACGTTATCGGCCCTTACAAAGGCGGTATCCGTTTCCACCGTTCTGTAAACCTTGGTATCCTTAAGTTCCTTGCTTTCGAGCAGACTTTCAAGAACTCTCTTACAACTCTTCCAATGGGTGGTGCTAAGGGTGGTTCAGACTTCTCTCCACGTGGCAAGTCAGACGCCGAGGTTATGCGTTTCTGCCAGGCTTTCATGACTGAGCTTTACCGTCACGTAGGTGCTGACGAGGACGTTCCAGCAGGTGATATAGGTGTTGGTGGCCGCGAGGTTGGCTACATGTTCGGTATGTACAAGAAGCTTACTCACCAGTTTACTGGTATGCTTACAGGTAAGGGCCGTGAGTTCGGTGGTTCTCTTATCCGTCCTGAGGCTACAGGTTATGGTAACGTTTACTTCTTGCTTAACATGCTTAAGACTAAGAACATCGATATCAAGGGCAAGACAGTTCTTGTTTCAGGTTCAGGTAACGTTGCTCAGTACACTACAGAGAAGCTTATCCAGCTTGGCGCAAAGGTTGTTACTTTGTCTGATTCTAACGGTTACATCTACGATCCAGACGGTATCACTCGCGAGAAGCTCGACTTCGTAATGGATCTTAAGAACGTACAGCGCGGACGTATCAAGGAATATGCTGAGAAGTATGGCTGCAAGTATGTAGAGGGCGCTCGTCCTTGGGGCGAGAAGGCAGACATCGCTCTTCCATCTGCTACTCAGAACGAAATCAACGGCGAGGATGCACAGAAGCTAATCGCTAACGGCGTATTCGCAGTATCTGAGGGTGCTAACATGCCTTCTACTCCAGAGGCTATTAAAGTATTCCAGGATGCTAAGATTCTTTACGCTCCGGGTAAGGCAGCTAACGCTGGTGGTGTATCTGTATCAGGTCTTGAAATGTCACAGAACTCTGAGCGTCTTTCTTGGACTGCCGAGGAGGTTGACAACCAGCTTCACAGAATCATGGACGATATCCACGCTAACTGTGTTAAGTATGGTACTGAGGCTAACGGCTACGTTAACTACGTTAAGGGTGCTAACGTTGCAGGCTTCATGAAGGTTGCAAAGGCTATGATGGCTCAGGGTATCGTTTAATAACGAGACATAATCATAAGTTTTTGATTTTTGAAATAAAGGGCTGCTGGTATGTTTTTCATACCGGCAGTCTTCATTTTTACGGAGAAGACACACTTCTTGGCGCAGAAGCGCAAAAGCACTTTTCAAAAGCGATTTTTGCTTACGTCACACATTTTTACTATCTTTGTAAATGCGTATGTAAGAAAAAAATGTCAATGAATGAAGAATATAAGTAAAATATACGTGTTGTGTCTTATGCTTTTTTTATGCTTAACGCTACATGCACAAGACACCACAACGGGAAAGGCATCGTACTACTCAAACAAACTGCACGGGCGCAGAGTAAGCGACGGCACACGCTACAACAAAGACAGCATGACGTGCGCTCACCTAACCTATCCGCTGGGCACATACCTGAAGGTCAGAAACCCTAAAAACGACAAGGAAGTTATCGTAAAGGTAACAGACCGCGGTCCACACTCAAAACGACTGATGATAGATCTATCGTGGGCAGCCGCAAAAGAACTCGACATCATCCGCTCGGGAATAGCACTTGTCGAGGTATCGGTCTACAAGGAAATAGTGGTGCCATACAGGGACGATTCTCCTATAGAAGTACCAGAGTTAGACTGGGGCGTAGAAGAGGGCTCATACATGCCTAATTTCTCGTCGAGCATAAAGAAGAACAGAAGATAGCCTTCTATTCAAAATTCGAATTGCGAACTTTCTTCAGAAAAGCGACAATCTTCTCACGGCTCCACTTAGAACCAACCGAATACATCGCAAAAATGCCGTTATGCTCTGATGTCATGAAATAATTATCTACATTATTATCATTATAGAGTCTGTATACGATGTATTTTTCTATGCTGTCAGATTCTACAACTTCAAGTTTAATGCCATTTCCCGAAGTGAGAAATCTTCAGTATACCAATCATAATGCCCCCTTAGAAATTCAAATCCCTTTTTATTCTGTATTCTGTTAAAGCCCCCTTATATCATAAGAATCAATAGATAATGTTATCGAATCCTCACTTGCAAAAAAACGCGGTCTGCCAATATGCAGATACTCTTTTTCATACCACTTACCGTCAATATATACTTTCCCGTAAGGAAATCGCACTTACTCGGTATGATTCAATGTCTTTTTATATTCACAACTTTCAATAACGGAAACATGTTTTTGCTTTTGTGCACAAGCAAACTGCGTTGCGAACAATAGAATTTGAAATATTTTACTCTTCATTTATTTGACTGATGTTTATCTGTAAATTTACTACATTTCTTTAAAAGGGCAAATAAACGTTGTATTTCTTGCACGGAGATAGAGACTTGCAAAAAACAGAATGGCTAAATGGGGCATTTCTGAACCCGAGCGAATGCAATCAACAAACAACCCCGCAAATAAAAAAGGCTGTCCTTCTCAGAACAGCCTTTATATAGAATATAGAATATAACAATTATTCAGCCTTAGGAGCCTCTTCAGTAGCTTCAACAGCCTCTGTTGCAGGAGCCTCAGCCTCTACTGCTGCGCTATTCTTCTTAGAACGGCGAGTACGAGTCTTCTTAGCAGCAGCCTTTGCCATGTTCTCATCGAAGTCAACGAGTTCGATGAAGCACATTTCTGCAGCATCATCCTTACGAAGACCAGTCTTGATGATGCGAGTGTAACCACCTGGACGGTCAGCAACCTTTGCTGAAATCACCTGGAACAATTCTGTTACTGCAAACTTATTCTGCAAGTTGCTGAACACAACACGACGAGCGTTTGTAGTATCTTCCTTACTCTTAGTGATCAAAGGCTCAACAAACTTCTTCAAAGCCTTTGCCTTCGCAACAGTCGTAGTGATTCTTTTGCGCGGACTCAAGATTAAAGATGCTGCCATGTTTGACAACATTGCCTTTCTGTGAGATGCGGTACGACCCAAATGGTTAAATTTCTTATTATGTCTCATTTTTTTTATTCTTTATCTAATTTATACTTAGAAATATCAGTTCCAAACGAAAGATTCAGACTCTCTAGCAAATCATCAAGCTCAGTGAGCGATTTCTTACCAAAGTTACGGAACTTAAGCAGGTCGGTCTTGTTAAACTGTACCAAGTCGCCGAGTGTATCAACATCTGCAGCCTTCAAGCAGTTGAGGGCACGAACAGAAAGATCCATATCAGTCAACTTAGTCTTCAGCAACTGACGCATGTGCAATACCTCCTCATCGAACTCCTCGTTGTCATCAAGACCAGCATTCTCGATAGAGATCTTCTCGTCAGAGAACAACATGAAGTGGTAGATAAGGATTTTAGCAGCCTCCTTAAGAGCGTCCTTTGGATGAATGGAACCATCAGTTGTAATTTCAAGCAACAGCTTTTCGTAGTCGGTTTTCTGCTCAACGCGGAAATTCTCTACAGCGTACTTTACGTTACGGATTGGAGTGTAAATAGAGTCGATTGGAATCACGTTAACATCGCTGACATTGTCTCTGTTCTCCTCTGCATCGGCAGGGACATATCCGCGACCCTTGTTAATAGTGATGTCAATCTGCATTGTCGCTTTAGAATCTAAATGGCAAATAACCAATTCAGGGTTTAACACTTCAAATCCAGTCAAATACTTACCTATATCACCGGCTTTGAACTCGCTTGCGTTTGATACGGTAATGCTTACCTTCTCAAACTCGCGATCTGCTACTAATTGCTTGAAACGAACTTGCTTCAAGTTCAAGATAATGTTAGTAACATCTTCCTTAACGCCCTCTACAGAAGAGAATTCGTGCTCAACACCTGCAATACGGATGGTGTTGATTGCGAAACCTTCCAAAGATGAAAGAAGTATTCGGCGCAAGGCATTACCGATAGTAATACCAAAGCCAGGCTCCAATGGACGAAACTCGAATTTACCGAATTTGTCATTGGCCTCTAACATTAAAACTTTATCAGGTTTTTGAAATGCTAATATCGCCATTCTTCAATTATTATTTAGAGTACAACTCGACAATCATTTGCTCTTTAATGTTCTCTGGAATGTCAGCACGCTCTGGCTTGTGAAGGAACTTACCAGCCTTTGCGCTTTCCTCCCACTCCAACCAAGGGTACTTGCTGTGGTTGAAGCCAGCCAATGCATTGGCAATAACCTCCAATGACTTTGACTTCTCGCGAACAGCAATAACCTGACCTGGCTTAACTGCGTATGAAGGGATGTTAACAACAGCACCGTCAACAGTGATGTGCTTGTGGTTAACCAACTGACGAGCAGCTGCACGTGTTGGAGCAATACCCAAACGGAACACTACATTGTCAAGACGTGACTCCAAGTTCTGCAACAATACCTCACCGGTAATGCCGTCTGAACTGGCAGCCTTCTCAAACATGATACGGAATTGTTTCTCGAGAACGCCATAAGTGTATTTTGCCTTCTGCTTCTCTGCCAACATGGCACCGTACTCAGAAGTCTTCTTGCGACGGTTGTTACCGTGCTGTCCAGGAGCATAATTCTTCTTTGAAAGAACCTTGTCAGCTCCAAAAATAGGCTCGCCAAACTTACGTGCGATTCTTGATTTTGGTCCAGTATATCTAGCCATACTTTCTTTAATTTTAGTTTTTTGTGTTAAAATGAGACTGCCTTACAGTTGCAGCCGAAACACAGTCTCATTTTGATAAATCGGTTATTTCAATTATACTCTTCTTCTCTTTGGAGGACGGCAACCATTATGTGGCAATGGAGTAACGTCTATAATCTCTGTAACCTCGATACCAGCTCCGTGTACAGTTCTGATAGCAGACTCACGTCCGTTACCTGGACCCTTAACGTATGCCTTAACCTTTCTTAGGCCAAGATCGAACGCTACCTTAGCGCAATCCTGGGCAGCCATCTGAGCTGCATAAGGAGTGTTCTTCTTAGAACCTCTAAATCCCATCTTACCAGCTGAAGACCATGAAATAATCTGACCCTCACTGTTTGCCAAAGAAACGATGATGTTGTTGAATGAGCTATGTACGTGCAACTGACCCATAGCGTCAACCTTTACGTTTCTCTTTTTAGCTGCGACTGTTTTCTTTGCCATATCTAATTATTATTTAGTAGCTTTTTTCTTGTTTGCAACTGTCTTCTTCTTACCCTTGCGAGTACGAGCGTTGTTCTTAGTACTCTGACCGCGAACAGGAAGACCAATACGGTGACGTACACCACGGTAGCAACCGATATCCATCAAACGCTTAATATTCAACTGAATCTCAGAGCGAAGGTCACCCTCTACCTTGTATTCAGCAGCAATAATCTCACGGATCTTACCAGCCTGGTCGTCGGTCCAGTCCTTTACCTTAATGTCCTTGTCGACACCAGCCTTCTCCAAGATTTTTGCTGAGCTACTACGACCTATACCGTATACGTAGGTCAACGCGATTTCACCTCTCTTATTCTGAGGCAAATCTACACCAACAATTCTAATTGCCATATTCTATATTATTTTTTTCTGCAAAAATAATCAATTAACCCTGACGCATTTTAAACTTAGGGTTCTTTTTGTTAATAACATATAAACGTCCCTTGCGACGAACAATCTTGCACTCAGGGGTACGCTTCTTTAATGATGCTCTTGTTTTCATATCTAATTTTATTTATATCTGAATACTATTCTGCCTTTTGAAAGATCGTATGGAGACATCTCCACGCGAACCTTGTCGCCGGGCAATATCTTTATGTAATGCATTCTCATCTTACCTGAGATATGTGCTGTAATCTCGTGACCGTTTTCCAGTTCAACACGAAACATTGCATTAGACAATGCCTCTACGATTACTCCGTCTTGTTCTATAGCTGACTGCTTTGCCATATAATAATTAAATTGCTTTATCTCCTAAAACTTCTTCGATAAACTCGAATGATGAAAGAATATCTGCGCCGTTCTTGCGTACCGCAATCGTATGCTCGTAATGGGCAGCAACTGAATGGTCGCGAGTCTTTATACCCCATCTGTCCTGTTCCATGTATATCTCACGACTTCCCAACGTAATCATTGGCTCAATCGCAATACACAGACCATTCTTTATCTGAGGTCCGTTACCTCTTCGACCATAGTTCGGTACTTGCGGATCTTCGTGCATTTCCCTGCCAATTCCATGTCCAACAAATTCGCGGACAACTCCGTATCCTTTGTCTTCGCAATGTGTCTGGACAGCAAAGCCGATATCACCCAAACGCCTTCCGGGAGCAGCCTGCTCAATACCCTTGTAAAGCGATTCCTTTGTTGTCTTCAGAAGTTGCATAACCTCCGGACTTACCTCGCCAACACAGAATGTGTAGCACGAATCGCCATTAAAACCGTTCAGAAGAGTTCCACAATCAACAGAAACGATATCACCCTCTTCAAGCGGATTATCATTTGGTATTCCATGTACAACCTGATCGTTTACAGATGTACAGATGCTCGCAGGGAACGGACCGCCATAAGGATTGGGGAAACCAAGGAATGTTGGTTCAGCCCCATGGTCGCGAATGAAAGTATCGGCAACCTTATCCAATTGGCGGGTTGTTACACCCGGCTGTATAATCTTGGCAAGTTCTGCCAGTGTTTTACCCACCAGCAGATTTGCTTGCCTAAGTAGTTCTATTTCTTCATCAGTCTTAAGAAATATCATTGCCTTTAATCAATAATATTTAAGCTACAGGAGCAGCATTACGGCCACGGATGTGACCTTCCTCCAACAATCCGTCATAGTGACTCATCAGCAAATGGCTTTCGATCTGCTGCAGAGTATCAAGCACTACACCTACAAGAATCAACAAAGATGTTCCACCAAAGAACTGAGCGAACTCTGCCTTTACACCGAATATACCGGCAAATGCTGGCATACAAGCGATGAATGCCAAGAACAAAGAACCCGGAAGAATAATGCGGCTCATGATACCGTCGATATAATCTGCAGTATCCTTACCCGGCTTAATCTTTGGGATGTAGCCGTTGCTACGCTTCAAGTCCTCTGCCATCTGAACAGGATTCAGTGTAATTGCTGTATACAGATATGTAAATCCTATAATCAACAAGGCAAATACAATATTGTAAAGCCAGCTTGTATGATCCATAAACAACATTACAACAGAATTGTTGCTCTTACCGCTAAAGCCTGCAAGTGTCAGAGGGATGAACATGATAGCCTGTGCAAAGATGATAGGCATTACATTAGCAGCGTATGGCTTCAATGGGATATACTGGCGAGCACCACCGTACTGACGGTTGCCAACAATCTTCTTTGCATAGTCAACAGGAACTCGGCGAGTACCCTGAACAAGAAGAATTGCTGCCATCATAACTGCCAACAGAATTACCATCTCTATCAAGAACATTACCAAACCACCAGCGTGCGCATTCTCCAAGCGAGTTACAACTTCCTGTGTGAATGATGCTGGTAGGCGAGCAATGATACCGAGCATGATGATAATTGATACACCATTACCGATTCCACGGTCTGTAATACGCTCACCCAACCAAAGGATGAACATACTTCCGCCTGCCAAAATGACAGTAGAAATCAGCTGGAATGCCAATCCACTGATTGCAGGATTTATAGCATCACCTGCTTGCGCCTTCAAGTTTTCGATATAGAAATAGCCCTGAACAATCAATATAACCAAAGTCAGATAACGGGTATACTGATTAAGCTTTCTTCTACCGCTTTCGCCCTCACGCTGCATCTTCTGAACAGAAGGCATGATCATCGACGCAATCTGGATTGCAATTGAAGCAGATATGTATGGCATGATTCCCAATGCAAAAATCGAAGCATTTGAGAACGCACCGCCCGAGAACATGTTCAACAATTGCATCAAACCGTTATTGGTCTGCTCATGCAAACGTGCCAGCTGACCAGGGTCAATACCAGGTAGAACCACAAACGAACCAAAACGGTATATTGCAGCGAAAAGGAGAGTTATGAGGATCTTCATACGAAGATCCTTAATTCTCCACATATTCAACAATGTTTCTCTAGCCTTTCCCATTTTGATTTACAGTTTTACTGCATTACCACCTGCTGCCTGAATAGCAGCTTCAGCACTCTTAGAGAAAGCGTTTGCCTCAACGTCAACCTTAGCAGTCAAAGCACCGTTGCCGAGAACCTTAACCTTAGCGTTAGCTGAAACAAAACCTGCTGCAACGAAATCGTTGATAGTTACCTTTGCAAGATTCTTTGCCTCTACCAACTTCTGGATAGCATCCAAGTTTACTGGCTGGAACTCAACACGGTTGAAGTTCTTGAAACCAAACTTAGGTAGACGGCGCTGAAGAGGCATCTGACCACCTTCGAAACCAATCTTATTCTTATAACCAGATCTTGCCTTTGCACCCTTGTGACCACGAGTAGAAGTGCCGCCCTTACCAGAACCTGGACCACGACCAATTCTCTTTGCAGTCTTAACAGAGCCAGCAGCTGGCTTCAAATTACTTAAATTCATATCAAATCTATGTTAAACGATTGATTACTTAATAATAGTTACTAGGTGATGAACCTTAGCAATCTGACCACGCAAAGAAGGAGTATCCTCACGCTCTACAACGTGATTCAACTTTTTCAATCCAAGTGTATCAAGACAGCTTTTCTGGTCCTTAGGAGCACCAATTCTGCTTCTGATCTGCTTAATTTTGATAGTTGCCATAAATATTCCTCCTTTTTATTTATCCTCTAAATACTTTGTCAAGACTCACACCTCTGTTTTGTGCAATAGTCTTAGCGTCACGCATCTCAGCAAGAGCCTCGAAAGTTGCCTTTACAAGGTTGTGAGGGTTTGATGAGCCCTTAGACTTTGCAAGAACGTCAGTAATACCGACACTCTCTAAAACAGCACGCATAGCACCACCTGCTACCACTCCGGTACCAGTAGATGCAGGCTTGATAAATACCTCAGCACCGCCGAACTTAGCAGCCTGCTCGTGTGGAACAGTTCCCTTAAGAACAGGAACCTTTACAAGGTTCTTCTTTGCAGACTCAACGCCCTTAGCGATTGCTGCTGTAACCTCACCAGCCTTACCAAGACCGTAGCCAATGATACCATTACCATCACCTACAACTACAATAGCAGAGAATGTGAAAGTTCTACCACCCTTTGTAACCTTAGTAACGCGGTTAATAGCAACCAATCTGTCCTTCAATTCGACATCGCTGCCTATTTTTACATTTTTTACTGCCATAATTAATTAGAATTTAAGTCCACCATTGCGGGCAGCGTCAGCTACCTCCTTGATTCTACCATGATACAAGTATCCGTTACGGTCGAATACGACAGTAGTAACACCAGCTTCCTGTGCCTTCTTGGCAATCAGTTCGCCAACCTTGGCAGCCTGCTCCTTCTTAGGCATAGCTTCCATGCCAAGTGAAGATGCAGAAGCAAGAGTAGTACCAGTCAAATCGTTAATAACCTGTACATAGATCTGCTTGTTGCTGCGGAATACGCTCAAACGTGGACGCTCTGTTGTACCTGTAATCTTATTACGTACTCTGTATTTGATTTTGATTCGTCTATCTGATTTTGTTGTCATAATCGTAGGAGTTTAAAATTATTTAGCACCAGCTGACTTACCAGACTTTCTACGAATCTGTTCGCCAACAAACAAAATACCCTTTCCTTTGTAAGGCTCTGGCTTACGGAAAGAACGAATCTTAGAGCAAACCTGGCCCAACAACTGCTTATCGCAAGACTCCAATATGATAATTGGATTCTGGTTTCTCTCAGACTTAGTTTCAACCTTAATCTCAGATGGCAACTCGAAGAAAATGCTATGAGTGTAACCCAAAGCGAATTCAATGATGTTACCCTGGTTAGATGCACGATAACCTACACCAACCAACTCCAAAGTCTTCTTGTAGCCTTCAGAAACACCGTGAACCATATTGTTCACCAATGCACGGTACAAACCGTGGAATGCCTGCTGCTGCTTTGGATCAATATCAGCACCTTCAACTGGGGCAAAAGAAATCTTGCCGTCAGTATAATCAACAGATATAGAAGGATCAACAGTCTGTGTTAGCTCACCCTTTGGGCCCTTAACTGAAACCACATTGTCCTTAAGTGTTACTGTAACACCTGCAGGGACTACGATAGGTAACTTTCCAATTCTTGACATATCTGAATCCTCCTATTAATATACATAACAAAGCACTTCACCACCTATCTTAAGTTCTGAAGCCTCTTTATCAGTCATTACACCTTTAGATGTAGATATTATAGCAATACCCAATCCGTTAATAACTCTCGGCATGTCCTTGTAGCCTGTGTACTTACGCAAACCTGGAGTAGAAACTCTCTTGAGGCTCTTGATAGCGTTAACCTTGTTAACAGCATCGTACTTCAATGCTACCTTAATTGTTCCCTGTGGGCCCTCCTCGATGAACTTGTAGTTCAGGATGTAACCCTTGTCGAACAAGATCTTAGTGATCTCCTTCTTCAAGTTTGATGCAGGGATTTCAACAACTCTGTGCTTTGCACTAATTGCATTTCTCAATCTGGTGAGATAATCTGCTATTGGATCTGTCATATAAATGTTATTAAATTAATCAGGACTACCCTGACAATATTTAAAAATGTTCTGTTATTACCAGCTTGCCTTCTTTACACCTGGAATCAAACCGTTTGAAGCCATCTCGCGGAACTGAATACGTGAGATACCGAACTGACGGATATAGCCCTTTGGACGACCAGTCAGCTTGCAACGGTTGTGAAGACGGATAGGATTAGCGTTCTTTGGAATAGACTGCAACTTCTGAGCAGCTTCGTATGCCTCAGCAGCATCGCCAGTGTTAACAATCTTCTTCAAAGCAGCACGCTTCTCAGCATATTTAGCAACAAGTTTAGCTCTCTTTACTTCACGAGCCTTCATTGATTCTTTTGCCATACTTTATTATTTTTTAGCGTCCTTAAATGGTAAACCAAACTCCTTCAGAAGAGCGTAACCCTCCTCGTCTGTTTTCGCAGTTGTAACGAAAGTGATGTTCATACCCAAAATGCGCTCGATAGAATCGATGTTGATTTCTGGGAAGATGATCTGCTCCTGAATACCCAATGTATAGTTACCACGACCATCGAACTTGCTCTCGATACCCTTGAAGTCGCGGATACGTGGCAATGCCACGCGAACCAACTTCTCAAGGAACTCGTACATCTTCTCGCGACGCAATGTTACCATGACACCGATAGGCATCTTCTTACGCAACTTGAAGTTTGCAACGTCCTTGCGAGAAACTGTAGCTACAGCCTTCTGACCTGTGATAGCTGTGATCTCATTGATAGCAACATCGATGATCTTCTTGTCTGCAGTAGCCATACCAAGACCCTGGTTGATGACAATCTTCTTCAGTACAGGAATCTGCATCTTTGAGCTATAATTGAACTGTTTCATCAATGCTGGAGCGATGCTCTCAGCATAGACTTTTTTAAGGTTTGCAGTATTACTCATTACTTAATCTCCTCTCCAGATTTTTTAGCGACGCGCACCTTAGTGCCATCTTCGTTAATTTTAATACCCACACGAGTTGGCTTACCTGACTTAGGGTCAACCAAATTCAAGTTAGAGATATGAATAGGGGCTTCCTGCTTTACGATACCGCCATTTGGGTTCTGAGCACTTGGCTTCTGGCTCTTAGATACCATGTTAAGACCCTCAACGATAGCGCGGTTCTCCTCAACGAAGACCTTAACCACCTTACCAGTCTTTCCCTTATCCTTACCAGTATTGACGTAAACTGTATCGCCTTTCTTAATATGTAACTTACTCATTACTGTATACTTATAAAATTAAAGTACTTCAGGTGCTAATGAAACAACCTTCATGTTAGCAGCACGCAACTCACGTGCAACAGGACCGAAAATACGACTACCTCTCAACTCACCTGCATTGTTCAACAATACGCAAGCATTATCATCAAAACGAATATAAGAACCGTCAGCACGACGAATTTCTTTCTTAGTACGTACAATCAAAGCCTTTGATACCGCACCCTTCTTTACATCACTTGATGGGATAACATTCTGTACAGCGACAACGATAGTGTCACCTACAGAAGCATAACGGCGCTTAGTTCCACCCAATACACGGATACACTTAGCTTCACGAGCACCGCTGTTATCAGCTACTACCAATCTTGATTCTGCCTGTATCATAATTACTTAGCTCTTTCAATAATTTCAACTAGTCTCCATCTCTTAGTCTTGCTCAATGGACGAGTCTCCATGATCAAAACTGTATCACCAACATGACTGTCATTCTTTTCGTCATGTGCATGGTACTTCTTAGTCTTGCTAACGAACTTACCATAGATAGGGTGTTTCTCCTTAAACTTAGCGGCAACAACAATAGTCTTATCCATCTTGTCGCTAATAACAACACCTGTTCTCTGCTTTCTTAAATTTCTTTCCATGAGGAGCATTATTTTTTAAGTTCTCTCTGACGCAATTCTGACTTCATACGAGCAATCGTACGGCGCAACGCCTTAATCTGTGCAGTGTTCTGCAACGGAGAGATTGAATGATTTAACTTCATCTGATTGTAGTTAGCTACCTCAGTCTCTATTCTTTCAGCTAAATCCTTATCTGACAATTCTCTTACTTCTGCTATCTTCATAATTAAGCGTTTTTATCGTAATCACGTCTAACAATAAACTTTGTAGTCACTGGGAGCTTCTGAGCAGCAAGGCGCAAAGCCTCCTTAGCGATTTCATAAGGTACACCTTCTACCTCGAAGATGATACGACCAGGAGTCAATGGGAATACGTATCCTACTGGATCACCCTTACCCTTACCCATTCGGACGTCGGCTGGCTTCTTAGTGATTGGTTTATCAGGGAAGACACGAATCCAAATCTGACCCTCACGCTGCATATAACGTGTTACAGCAACACGGGCAGCTTCAATCTGACGACCTGTAAGCCATCTTGTATCCAAAGACTTGATACCGAATGTACCGAAGGCCAACTGGTTACCTCTCTGGGCATTACCTTTGCAGCGGCCCTTTTGCGGTCTTCTATATTTGGTTCTTTTTGGTTGTAACATAATGTCTAACTAATTAGCGATTGTTGTTCTTTTTGTTTCTGAAATTTCTCTTGCCGTTGTTGTTACCATTACCACGACCATTCTCCTTAGCCTGAACGAAGTTAGGCGCAAGATCTCTCTTGCCGTAAACCTCACCCTTGCAGATCCATACCTTGATACCAAGCAAACCAACCTTAGTCAGAGCCTCAGTGTGGCAATAGTCGATATCTGCACGGAAAGTGTGCAATGGAGTACGGCCTTCCTTGAACATTTCAGAACGTGCCATTTCTGCACCGTTAAGACGACCTGAGATCAAAACCTTGATACCCTCAGCACCCATTCTCATAGTGTTTGCAACAGCCATCTTGATAGCACGGCGGTAAGCGATCTTACCCTCTACCTGGCGAGCGATGTTGTTAGCAACAATGACTGCATCGAGTTCTGGCTTCTTTATCTCGAAGATGTTGATCTGGATGTCCTTATCAGTAATCTTCTTCAACTCTTCCTTAAGTTTGTCAACTTCCTGGCCACCCTTACCAATGATAATACCCGGACGGGCAGTGCAAACAGTAATAGTAACGAGCTTCAATGTACGCTCTATAACGATTCTTGAAACGCTAGCCTTAGCAAGACGAGCATTCAGGTACTTGCGGATTTTGCTGTCCTCTAGCAGAGAATCGCCGAAGTTCTTGCCGCCATACCAATTAGAATCCCAACCACGGATAATACCAAGTCTGTTACTTATCGGATTAACTTTCTGTCCCATCTATTTAGTCTTTATCATTAGTTTTTGTATCAACGTACAAAGTCACGTGATTTGAACGTTTGCGGATTCTGTAACCTCTACCCTGTGGTGCTGGTCTCATTCTCTTAAGAGTTACACCCTCGTCAACAAATGCTGTAGTTACAAAAAGTTCGCCCTCTTCAGCCTTGCGATCATTCTTCTGTTCCCAGTTTGCGATTGCTGAGCGCAACAACTTTTCTACGCCAGCAGAAGCAGCCTTGCTTGAGAACTTCAAAGTACCAAGTGCTCTATTAACCTCCATTCCACGAATCATGTCAACAACATATCTCATCTTGCGTGGTGAAGAAGGAACATTTCGCATTGTAGCGAAAGACTGGGTTTTCTGTGCCTCTTTTCTTGCAGCAGAAGCAATCTTCTTTCTTTTGCCCATGATTATATTATTCTTCTTTTTAATCTTAACAAATCTCGTTCCTATTTCTTACCTGCGTGGCCGCCGAATCTGCGTGTTGGAGCAAATTCACCTAGTTTGTGACCAACCATGTTCTCAGTAACATAAACAGGAATAAATTTATTTCCGTTGTGAACTGCAACTGTATGTCCCACGAAATCTGGGGAAATCATTGAAGCTCTAGCCCATGTTTTAACAACGTTCTTCTTGCCACTCTCATTCATAGCAAGTATCTTCTTCTCAAGACTTACGTTGATGTATGGACCTTTTTTTAATGAACGACTCATAATTTACTCAATTAACTTAGTTACTTTTTAGCTCTTTCGATAATATACTTGTTAGACTGCTTCTTTGGACGTCTTGTCTTAAGACCCTTAGCATACAATCCCTTACGTGAACGTGGGTGACCACCAGACTGACGACCTTCACCACCACCCATTGGGTGATCAACTGGGTTCATAACGACACCACGGTTGTGTGGACGACGGCCCAACCAGCGTGAGCGACCTGCCTTACCTGATGACTCAAGTGAGTGGTCTGAGTTACCTACGCTACCGATTGTAGCCTTGCATGTGCCCAAAACTTTACGAAGCTCGCCTGAAGGCAACTTGATAACACAATAGTCACCGTCACGTGAAGTTAACTGAGCGAAATTACCTGCAGAACGAACAAGGAGAGCGCCCTGACCCGGACGAAGCTCGATGTTGTGTATTACAGTACCGACAGGGATGTTCTGCAATGGAAGTGCATTACCGACCTCAGGTGCTGCCTTCTCTCCAGACATCAGAGTACTGCCAACCTGCAGACCGTTAGGAGCAATAATATAACGCTTTTCACCATCAGCGTAGAACAACAATGCGATACGAGCCGAACGGTTTGGATCGTACTCAATTGTCTTTACTACAGCTGGAACACCATCCTTCTCTCTCTTGAAATCGATAAAACGGAATTTTCTCTTGTGACCGCCGCCGTTGTAGCGCATTGTCATCTTTCCGACATTGTTACGGCCACCTGTTGAACGCTTACCGTATACAAGAGATTTTTCTGGTACTGATGCAGTAATTTCTTCGAAAGTACCAATAATCTTGTGTCTCTGACCCGGTGTTGTGGGCTTAAATTTACGTACTGCCATCTTTTATTTAAATATTACTATAAAAATCAATAGTATCGCCTTCCTTCAAAGTCACAATTGCTTTCTTGACAGCGTTTGTGCGGCCCTTAATAAGACCTGCCTTTGTGTAGCGGCTCTTGTTTCTACCTGCGTAGTTAACAGTGTTAACTGCTACAACTGTTACGTTGTATAGAGTCTCAACCTCCTTCTTAATCTCAAGTTTGTTAGCCTCTGGCTTTACAAGGAAACCATACTTTACCTGAGCCGGCTTAGTGTAAGAGTAAACTGTCTTCTCCTTCTGAACGCCGCCTTTGTACTTGCCATTCTTTGTCTTTACAACATACTTGACAACTTCAGCGGTTGCATTCTTAGCCTGAGCATTCTTCTCTGAGGTGTAAAGCTTCTTATCTTCAGAAGACTTAGTTGTGATTGCAGTCATTTTCTCTGTAATCAGCGGTTTGATAATAAATGCCATATTCTAACCTCCTTACTTGATTAAGATTTTTTCAATTTCCTTCAATGAACTCTCAGTAACGACCAAAGCGTCTGCATTCAACACCTTGTAAGTATTAATTGCAGAAGCGATAGCTACGTCAGCGCGCTGGATATTACGAGCAGACAAATATACATTTTTATTTGCTTCTGGCAAAACTACAAGCAACTTTTTATCAGCAACTTTGAGATTATTTGACATAGCAACGAACTCCTTAGTCTTTGGAGCCTCAAAATTGAAATCTTCAACTACCAAAATAGCGTTTGCCTGAGCCTTGTAAGACAAAGCACTCTTACGAGCAAGAGCCTTAACTTTCTTGTTCAACTTGAAGCCATAGTCGCGTGGAGTTGGACCGAATACACGACCACCACCAACCAAAACTGGAGAGTTGATATCACCACGACGAGCGCCGCCGCCACCTTTCTGACGACCAAGCTTGCGAGTAGAACCGCTAACCTCACTTCTTTCCTTAGACTTTGCTGTACCCTGACGCTGATTAGCCATGTACTGCTTTACGTCAAGATAAATAGCATGATCGTTAGGCTCGATAGCAAAGATTGCATCGTTAAGAGTAACCTTCTTACCGGTTTCCTCGCCCTTAATATTTAATACATTAACTTCCATTATTTCTCAATTATTACGATTGAACCTTTACATCCCGGAACAGAACCTTTAATCAAAAGAAGGTTGTGCTCAGGAATAACCTTTAACACCTGTAGGTTGTGAGTAGTAACACGGTCGCCACCCATCTGGCCGCCCATGCGCATACCCTTGAATACCTTTGCTGGGTATGAACAAGCACCGATAGAACCTGGCTTACGCAGACGGTCGTCCTGACCGTGAGTGCTCTGGCCTACACCGCCGAAACCATGACGCTTAACAACGCCCTGGAAACCCTTACCCTTAGATGTACCAACAACGTCAACATAGTTAACATCGTTGAACAGCTCAACTGTAATTACGTCACCGAGGTTGTACTCAGTGTCAAAATCTTTGAATTCGGCCAAGTGGCGCTTTGGTGTTACACCAGCCTTCTTAAAGTGTCCCATCATTGGCTTAGAAGTATTCTTCTCCTTAGCTTCCTGAAAACCTACCTGAACGGCAGCGTAACCATCTTTCTCGACACTCTTAATCTGAGTAACAACACAAGGACCTACTTCGATAACAGTGCATGGTACATTCTTACCCTCGGCACTGAATACGGATGTCATTCCGATTTTCTTTCCTAATAATCCTGGCATTTCAGTAATTTTTAATAAAATCTTTTAATGTACTAAACCTTAATCTCAACTTCTACACCACTTGGAAGCTCAAGCTTCATCAAAGCATCAACAGTCTTAGCTGTAGAGCTATAGATGTCGATAAGTCTCTTGAATGAAGAAAGCTCGAACTGCTCGCGAGACTTCTTGTTAACGAATGTAGAACGGTTAACAGTGAAGATACGCTTGTGTGTTGGCAATGGAATAGGACCGCTAACGATAGCGCCTGTTGCCTTAACTGTCTTTACAATCTTCTCGGCAGACTTGTCAACCAAGTTGTGATCGTAAGATTTTAGTTTAATTCTAATTTTCTGACTCATTTTGTTTTATTAAATTGTTAATACAATAAGGAGTAAGAGGTATGCCAGTTAAGAGTCATTCGCTAACTGGCACCTCTAACTCGATTTATCCTAATTATACAAGATCTGTACGACCCTTGCACTCCTCAAGCACAGCCTTAGCGATTGAGCTTGATACTGGTGCGTGATGATCGTAAGTCATTGAAGATGTTGCACGACCTGAAGTGATAGTACGAAGTGCTGTAACGTAACCGAACATCTCAGCAAGTGGAACCATAGCCTTGACGATACGAGCACCTGAACGGCTGCTCTCCATACCCTCAACCTGACCACGACGCTTGTTCAAGTCACCGATAACATCACCCATGTTCTCCTCTGGAGTTACAACCTCAAGCTTCATCATAGGCTCCATCAAGACTGGCTTAGCCTTAGCACATACGTTCTTGTATGCCTGAAGTGCACAGATCTCGAATGAAAGCTGATCAGAATCCACAGGATGGAACGAACCATCCTCGAGAACAACCTTCAAAGAATCCATTGGGAATCCGCCAAGAACACCATTCTTCATTGCATTCTCGAAGCCCTTCTGTACAGATGGGATGAACTCCTTAGGAATGTTACCACCAGTAACCTCGTTAACGAACTGAAGACCACCTTCCTTGAAGTCCTCATCAACAGGACCTACATTAACGATGATATCAGCGAACTTACCACGACCACCAGACTGCTTCTTGTAGATTTCACGGTGACCCATTACGGTCTGAGTGATAGCCTCCTTGTAGTTAACCTGTGGTTTACCCTGATTACACTCAACCTTGAACTCACGCTTCAAACGGTCGATAATGATATCCAAGTGAAGCTCACCCATACCTGAGATAACTGTCTGACCGCTCTGCTCGTCAGTTCTAACAGTAAATGTTGGATCCTCCTCAGCAAGCTTAGCAAGACCGATACCCAACTTATCAACGTCGCTCTGAGTCTTAGGCTCGATTGCGATACCGATAACTGGCTCTGGGAACTCCATTGACTCAAGTACGATTGGTGCATCCTCGTCAGCAAGTGTATCACCAGTACGGATATCCTTGAAACCAACACCTGCACCGATATCACCAGCACCGATTACGTCAACTGGGTTCTGCTTGTTTGAGTGCATCTGGAACAGACGGCTTACGCGCTCCTTCTTACCTGAACGAACGTTGTAAACGTAAGAACCAGCCTCTACCTTACCAGAATAAACACGGAAGAATGTCAAACGACCAACATATGGGTCAGTTGCAATCTTAAATGCAAGAGCAGCAGTCTTCTCATCCTCTGCAGGACGACGATCCTCCTCGGCACCAGTGTCTGGGTTTGTACCGATAACGGCTGGAGTATCTACTGGAGAAGGCAAGAACATACAAACATAGTCGAGCAATGTCTGAACACCCTTGTTCTTGAATGAAGAACCGCAGCACATTGGAGTAATCTGCATAGAAAGCGTACCCTTGCGGATAGCAGCGATAAGTTCCTCATTTGTGATAGAAGAAGGATCCTCGAAGAACTTCTCCATCAAAGCCTCGTCGCACTCAGCAGCATACTCAAGAAGTTTTGTTCTCCACTCCTCAGCCTCGTCTGCCAACTCAGCAGGAATATCCTCTACATCGTAGTCAGCACCCATTGTCTCATCGTGCCAAAGGATAGCCTTCATCTTAATAAGGTCAACAACACCCTTGAAGTTCTCCTCTGCACCGATTGGAATATTGATAGGCACAGCTGTAGCACCAAGTACATCCTTCATCTGACGAACAACATCGAAGAAGTTAGCACCAGAACGGTCCATCTTGTTAACATAACCGATACGTGGAACATTGTACTTATCAGCCTGACGCCATACAGTCTCTGACTGTGGCTCAACACCACCTACTGCACAATATGTAGCAACTGCACCGTCGAGCACACGAAGTGAACGTTCAACCTCAGCAGTAAAGTCAACGTGTCCCGGAGTATCAATCAAGTTGATCTTGTACTGGTGGTTATCCCAGTTCCAGAATGTAGTTGTTGCAGCTGAAGTAATAGTGATACCACGCTCCTGCTCCTGCGCCATCCAGTCCATTGTTGCGCCACCTTCGTGAACCTCACCAATCTTGTGAGTCTTACCAGTGTAGAAAAGGATACGCTCAGAAGTTGTTGTCTTACCGGCATCGATGTGAGCCATGATACCAATATTTCGTGTAAAGTGCAAATCTGTTTTTGCCATAATATAACTTCTTTTAAATGATTAGAATCTGAAGTGAGCAAATGCACGGTTAGCCTCGGCCATACGGTGCATATCTTCCTTACGCTTGAAAGCACCACCCTGCTCGTTGTAAGCATCCATGATTTCAGATGCAAGCTTGTCAGCCATAGTCTTACCACCACGCTTACGAGCAAAAAGGATAAGATTCTTCATTGAAATAGACTCCTTACGATCTGGGCGGATCTCTGTTGGAACCTGGAATGTAGCACCACCGATACGGCGTGATTTAACCTCAACCTGTGGAGTTACGTTTTCCAAAGCCTTCTTCCAGATTTCGAGAGCTGATTTCTCCTCATTTGAAAGTTTTGCTTTTACAGTCTCAAGAGCTGCATAGAAAATCTCATAAGATGTATTCTTCTTTCCATCATACATCAGATGGTTCACAAACTTAGAAACCTTTGTGTCATTGAAAACAGGATCTGGAAGGATCACTCTTTTCTTTGGTTTTGCTTTTCTCATTGTTTTGATAAATAATGTTTAGTTTGGGGCTGCTTTCGCTCTTCAACGGTTCCACCGAACCATTTACTCAACCTTGTGCTTCCAACAAACAAAACAAATTAAATAATTAATAGTTTAAAAGGGATTTTGTTCTTGTGTACGAATTACTTGCCAGCCTTTGGACGCTTAGCACCATACTTAGAACGACGCTGTGTACGGTTTGCAACTCCTGCAGTATCAAGTGTTCCACGAACAATGTGATAACGTACACCCGGAAGATCCTTAACACGACCACCGCGAACAAGCACGATTGAGTGCTCCTGCAAGTTGTGTCCCTCACCTGGGATGTAAGAGTTAACCTCCTTAGAGTTTGTCAAACGAACACGAGCAACCTTTCTCATTGCTGAGTTAGGCTTCTTAGGGGTTGTAGTGTAAACGCGAACACAAACACCGCGACGCTGTGGACATGAATCCAAAGCAGGTGACTTGCTCTTGTCTTCCAATACCTGTCTTCCCTTTCTTACTAACTGTTGAATAGTAGGCATTTTGTTTTTATTAAATTATTATATTATTTGTAATTATCCGATTTAAACCTTTTGGGCAGTGCCCATTTTGGACTGCAAAATTACTAATAAAATTTCAAATAACCGTACCTTATAATAAGTTTCATATCCAGCCGTATTAAAATTTAACATCTTTTAACATTTATTAAGAATTATGGAGTGGTTTTACCTCATTTAAGGTCTAAAACAGACACAATCAGCAAAATTCAAAATAATGTTTCACAACATATTTTCTCGATTATTGAGCGGTGCATTATGCGAATTACAACCTTATTATATACACCTATTCGGAATAATATCCCGGCGATTCTGGGAAACGCTCAGGGATAACAATACTACGAACCATCTGCATTTCTTTTAATGATTATCCTCAATTATCTGGAGAACACCTATCAGCCCAATAACCTAACAGCAACACATTTGAAGAAATCCTGCCCTCACTTTAAGCGTAATACAGAAAATTTCAGTTTAGCTTAATTACGATAATTATTCTATTGCTTTGACAGTATGGCTATTCACTGGCTACCCTCCGGCATTTTATTGGCTATGGATTGGCTTCCTTCCGGCTTGCATCAATATAAGCATTTCGAACCCATCTCGAACCTTCCTGCTTGCTTCAACGTACCTTCCCCGTTGCTACCCCGTAGCTACTCCGTTCCTACCCCGTACCTTCAACGAATCTTGAACAAAGTTTCTTGCTTGCATCAAGATGCACATCTTCTTGCAGCCCCGTACCCTGAAAGATGTTTTACAAACTGTTGCAAACCTGCTTATGCAACGCGTATCATATACAAAAAAAGAGGCTTATTAAGCCTCTCCCTTAAAATCTGATAAATTAGGAACGTAAGTGTCGCCCTTCTGCGCCTTCTGCTCTGGCAACTGAATTGGAGCAACGTTCGACTCAAATTTAGAAATATTGTCTTGCAATGCATAAAGCAATCTCTTAGCATGTTCAGGAGCAAGAATTACTCTGCTCTTAACGCTTGCCTTTGGAACTCCCGGCATCATCTGGACAAAATCAACCACAAATTCTGAGGTAGAATGAGTTATTGCAACTAAGTTTGAGTATATACCCTGTGCCACTTCTGGAGACACTTCGATTTCCAATTGTTTTTTGTTGTTATTTTCCATGTTATAATATTTGATAAAATAGTATGTAATGCAAATATACAATTTTATTTGGAAACAAGGTTCCAACAATCATTAAAATTTGTATATTTGTAAACGATTATTAAAATATACCTTATATTATATATGACTAAGGATTGTATTCGGCACACGATTATACTTACACTGTTATTTATACTTTCGAGTTATTGCAGCAAGGCTCAAGAAAACGAAACCAAGATTCCCAACCTTTCCTTTTCTATCGAAGTACTTAACAGATACACACCCGTAAAACATCAGGGATACTCAAGCAACTGCTGGGCTTTCTCTACCCTGTCGATGCTCGAGTCGGAGATGCTGCGCCTCGGAGTGGACTCTGTAAACCTCTCTTACGACTATGTTTACAGAGGTAAACTAATCGACCAGTCGCTGCACTACTATCGGATGGCAGGGCACGAAGAGTTTCGCAAGGGAAGTCTGCCTCATTCGTGTTTCAACGTGGTTAAGAACTACGGAATCGTTCCTCTTTCGACATATCAGCAAAAGAAAGTGAACTACAGCGAACTGAGATTCACGCTCGAACTCTCGCTGAAGGATTATGTAAAGAAAGGCATCGGCTACGACAAAGTTACCGAAGGCATCACGGCAATCGTAGACAAGGCTTTAGGTAAGAAACCCGAAACTTTCAGATATAACAACAAGGACTTTACTCCCGAATCGTTTGCCAACCATCTTCAGTTGAACATGGACAACTACATCGAGATTACCAATAGTCCGTTTCAGCCTTACAACAAAAGATGTCACCTCGACTCTCCCGACAACTGGGAGGATTACGACATGCTGAATCTGGAACTCGACGTTCTGCTGAATCTGGCAAAGAAGGCAATCAGAGAAGGTTACACATTCGTCTGGGATGGTGATGTGTCGAACGAAGGCTACGCGCCGGAATTCGGCCTTGCATTCTATCCGAAAAGAAGTTCGATGACAACGAAGAAAAGGGCGAAATTACTGGAAACGTTCGAAACTACAGACGACCACGCCATGCACGCCATCGGACTGGCTTACGACCAATACGGAAAGACGTACTTTATTATAAAAGACTCTTACGGCGTTAGAGGCCCATACAGAGGCTTGCTGATGATGTCGGAAGACTATTTCAAGGCAAACACAATCTGTATTGCCCTACACCGCAACGCTTTGAAACTTATTGACGATTAAAGTTTTATCTTCCTGTCTGAGAAAGCATTCTTTTTTATATTTCTGAGGAGTTTTCGCTTGTGCTGCTTCATGTTGCCAAGCGAGACTGAAACCTTTATTTGCTGCTGCCAGTCAATCACATCTCCATCAAAATGGGCAACGGCACCGATGTAACCCTCGAATCCTCTGCCATGGGCAAAGCGATAGAGAGCATCAACTCGGTTGTAGATTTTTGAACGATAATAAGGGTCGTTCCAATACCATCTGTTAATGCCTAAATCTCCCTGAATCTGCTGCCTTTTTCCGCAGTAGAAAGTCTCTTTAAGATACAGACATTTCAAGCCCAAAGTTGCCTCGAAAAGAATTCCGGGGCGAAGATTCCAATCGAGCGTCTTTCCGCGGCGGTCTCTCTCCATTCCGAAGAGGACGCCACACTGAACAGAAAGAGTATCGAGCGATGTCTGCTCAGTAAAATCGTAGCCAAGGAAACCATTCGAGATTGAATAATCCTGAATGTGCATATCGGCAGGAGCATCGAGCGTGAGAGCGTAATGATAGTAATATCCCTGAACGCCCATGTAAGCATGTCCCATATTCAGTCGGGCTGACAAGCCCGCCAAGAACTGCTCGTGACGGTTGTGTCCAATCTGACCAGTCCAGTCGAGCAAAGCTTCTACATAGCCCTTGTCCGTTCCATACTGAAACAACGCGCCCTGAACATTCTTGTTAAAATATCTCAACGAATCACTGAAGATGCAAGTCGGAAAATCACCATACAACTCCTCGCGCGGAAACGCCCCGACAAGAACACGGAACGGAGCGCCGTCGTACATATAATAAAGGGTGAGAGTCTCGTTGTTGAACATCTTCTCGCCACCCCAACAATTCACCGCCCCATAGCCAACTCTAAGCGCATGGACGCTATCTCTGATACCGACTTTCGGCTCAATCCAAAAGCCAGTCAGAGTTCCGTCGTTGCGATGCTTGCTCGACAATTCCATATTGTCGAAGAAGCCGTTGGCATCAACATTCCATTCCAATTCTTGCGCAGAGGCAAAGATTGAAACAGACAGAATTATAAAAGAAAAGAAAATTCGTCTGTACATAAACGAAATTTAAGCCATTTTAGCCTTGAAAGCCAATGCATACATTCTGACCTGCTTAATCATTGCAAGCAAGCCATTGCTTCGGGTTGGAGAAAGATGCTCTTTCAGTCCGATTTTCTCTATAAAATAAAGGTCTGCACCGAGAATTTCGTCGGGAGTATGGTCTGAGAGCACGCGGATAAGCAACGCCACGATGCCCTTTACGATAAGCGCATCGCTTTCTGCCTGAAAATGAATAACGCCATCGACCAAATCAGCTTGAAGCCACACACGACTCTGGCAACCGTCGATAAGGTTCGACTCTGTCTTATACTTCTCGTCGAGCGGCTCCTGCTCATTTCCCAAGTCGATAAGCATCTGATACTTGTCCATCCAATCCTCTACATCCAAGAACTCTTCGATAACCTCATCTTGAATCTCGTTAATAGTTTGTTTCATCCTATAAAATCTTTTTACTTTTCGTTGTATATAACCTGCATCATTGTCTGTCCGACAGCCTTTAGAGTTGATTTGTCGATGTGCTCTACGTCATCGTTTATCGTGTGCCACGTTGGGCCGAAAGAGCACGAAGTTCCTTCGTAATAAGGAATTATATCGATTGTCGGAATATTTGCTATTTTATTTATCGGACCGTGGTCGTCGGTGATGTAGCCGCCCTGCTTGCGAGGGAATACTGAAGAATATCCAGCTTCATCGGCAGCGTTCCAGACCTTGTTCACGACCGAGCGCGCATACTCGAGCGAGAAACCCTCTTGCATAAAACGCGCCCCCTGTCCGCCAACCATGTCGAGCAGAATGCCGTAGCGTGCCTTGTAGCCTGCCACATGCGGATTTGCAGCCCAATACTGAGCACCCAAAGCCCACGAATCCTCGTCGTTGTCTGTGCCGTAATCCTCGGCATCAAGGCAGATGAAATCGATGCCTACATTTATGTTCTTCTGCTGAATCTGGCGAGCCAGTTCGAGCATCACGGCAACGCCGCTCGCTCCGTCGTTTGCTCCCATAACGGGAGTTTTGTGATTCTTCTCGTCAGGGTCGGCATCAGCCCACGGACGAGAGTCCCAGTGCGAGCAAACCAGTATTCGTGCACCGTTGTCAACGTTGTAAGATGCAATGATGTTTCGGTTTTTCAGAACCGTTCCGTCGAAAGCCTTAACATCGGCAAACTGCTCAGTTACCGTTGCACCGTATTTTTTGAAAGTCGCAACCAGATAATCTCCGCACTTGTCGTGAGCCTTAGAATTCATCGTTCTTGGTCCAAACTCGCATTGCTTCTGGACAAAAACAAATGCGCTATCTTCGTTAAAAGACGGAGCAAGAACAACTGAATCGGCCTCTGCGCTGCTAGATTTTGATGTCTGACTGTGGCAAGCCGAAAAGAACAGAGTTACTAAAGGCAGTAAAAAAACAATCTTATTTATCTTCATACAAAGAATTTATATCAAAAGCGGATGCAGCCCTTTGTCTGAACCTCTGTCATGACACGAAGGAAGTTTCCGCCCCATATTTTTCGAATATCTTCTTCACTATATCTCTCTTTTAACAGAAGACGAGTGAAATTTATCAGTTCGCTTGCCGATGCGCATCCCGGAACTCCACCGTCGCCATCGAAATCCGTGCCAATGCCCACATGGTCGATGCCCATTATTTCTACGGCTCTGTTAAGATGCTCTATTGCATCGAGAATCGTTGCCTTGCCATCGGTGCGAAGGAAGCCGTTGTACAGCGTTACTTGCATCACTCCACCTTTCTGGGCAAGTTTCCGCATCTGGTCATCAGTGATGTTTCGAGGATGATTGCACAACGCGCGACTGTTTGAATGCGAGCATACAATCGGTGTAGAACTGATATCGAGTGCATCGTAAAAGCTCTTCTCGCCACCGTGCGAAAGGTCGACCATCATTCCAACGCGGTTCATCTCCTTGATAACCTTCTCGCCAAAATCGCTAACGCCGTTATGCTCGTTTGCGCCCTTTGCCGAGTCGCAGATGTCATTGTCGCCGTTGTGACAGAGCGTCATATACACCACACCACGCTTTCTGAAAGCCTCTACGTTAGCGATGTCCTTTCCTACGGCATATCCGTTTTCAATGCCCATCATAACAGCCTTTTTACCCTCGCTTTTAAGGCGATACAAATCGACAGGAGAATATGCAATGCCCACCGCCGAACTGTTGGCAGCAACCATCGTCTCAATCTCCGACAGAATGTTGTTTGCCTTTGCCGTTGCAGCAAGCAGAGAATTGTCGTCGCGCTCGAGCTGCTTTAGATAAGCAACCATAATCGTAGCATCGAGCCGACCTTCGTGCATCTTGTGCAAATCGACGAGGATTTTCGGGTCACGACGGTCGAAATGAATGTCTTGGTCGAAGAACATCGGCGTGTCGCAATGCGAATCGAGCGACAAAACCTTGTCGTGAACCGCCTTCGCCTTCATGAACGATGAGGATTCGCCCACAAGCCACTCAAAGAGCGGCATCATGCTGTCGTCGCCCCTCAAGGCAAAACATTCGGGATGCCACTGAACGCCGACTATCGACTTATGTTCCGACGATTCTACAGCCTCGATAACACCATCGGGACTCGTTGCCGATACCCGAAGATGAGGGCCGGCATTCTTCACCGCCTGATGATGGAACGAGTTGACGAACAATTTTTCTGAACCGAAAACTAATGCCAGAACACTATCCTTCACCACATTAACGCTGTGCGATGCAATGCTTCGGTCAAGATCCTGAGAATGCTTCAGATGCACACCCTCCTGCTGCGAATAGATGTCCTGATAGACTTCACCTCCAAGAGCCACGGCAATCATCTGAATTCCACGGCAAATGCCAAGCATCGGAATCTGACGGTCGAAAGCCAACCGGGCAAGAAAAAGTTCCTGCTCGTCGCGCATGAAGTTGATTGAATGAAGTTCGCGCACAGGCTCCTCGCCCACGAACAGCGGATTAAGGTCGCCGCCACCAGAGAACAGAAGTCCGTCAACGCGGTCGAGCACCTCGAGCATCGCCTCCTTGTCGGTAAATGGAGGAATGATGAGCGGCGTTCCACCAGCCTTAAGCACAGACTGATAGTAACCCTCGGCAATGGTGCAACTGGCATCGCTGTAATTACCCGTTATTCCGATTATCGGTTGCTTTCCGTGGCTTGGACATTCAGAATGAAAGACTTCATCGCACGCCCCTTTCCAGTCGAACGAATTCATTGCCATCAAGCCTCTTCCTGCTCCTCTGATTTGTTAGCCTGAATTGGAATTTCCTTCTTTATGCTCTGCTCAAGCGAGATAAGAGTCTCGGTTGATACGACGCCCGGAATTTCCTGAAGTTGATTGTTGAGCAAGTCCATAAGATGCTCATTGTCGCGTGCATAAAGCTTAGTAAGCATTGTGTAAGGACCGGTTGTGAAATGGCACTCCACAATTTCAGGAATCTGATTGAGACGTTCAACCACATTCTTGTACATTGAGCCTTTCTCGAGTTTGATTCCGACATAAGTACAAGTGTAGTAGCCCAGTTTCTTCGGATTTACGTTGTAGCCCGAGCCAACGATTACGCCCATATCGAAAAGACGCTGTACACGCTGGTGTATTGCGGCGCGTGAAACGCCACACTCAGCAGCAACATCTTTGAATGGTATTCTTGCGTTTCCTGAAATGATTTTCAGTATCTGTCTGTCCAAACTATCTATTTTCTCCATAATAAAAAAATTATCAATTTGTAAGCAAATATAAAAAATATTTTTAACTTCATCAAGTTATGGCAGAAAAATGCAACAAAAAAAGCGCTACAATCATATGTAGCGCTTCCTT
This sequence comes from Bacteroides sp. Ga6A2, assembly GCF_000702225.1. NCBI lineage: Bacteria > Pseudomonadati > Bacteroidota > Bacteroidia > Bacteroidales > Bacteroidaceae > Bacteroides > Bacteroides sp. Ga6A2. The sequence continues at coordinate 60,643 of NZ_JNKX01000013.1, forward strand.
TATTGTTATTTCGATATCTTTTGCCGACTATTTTTTTGCACGGTGACCACCGTGTTCTGGTTTTTCGACAATATCGAGCAATTCGACTGTAAAAATCAGCGTTGAGTAAGCAGGAATCTGTCCGGCTGCTCTTGCACCGTAGGCCAAATCCTCTGGGATGTACAACTCCCACTTTGAGCCTACAGGCATAAGTTTCAGAGCCTCGGTCCAGCCCTTGATAACCTGAGTTACACCAAATTCAGCAGGCTCGTTACGCTTGTACGAACTGTCGAATACTGTTCCGTCTAGCAACTTACCTTCGTAGTTCACCTTTACGTAACTTGTATCGACAGGAATCGCGCCCTTACCCTTTGTGATGATTTTGTACTGAAGTCCGCTTGGCAGAGTAACAACGCCCTTTTTCTTCTTGTTTGCAGAAAGGAACGCATTGCCAACAGCCTTAGCCTCAATCTCATTCTTCTTCTTTATGCTGTCGACACCGTTTTTCAGATACATCTGAGCATCTTTTGCTGAGAAGTTTGTCTTGCCCAGAACGGCTGCCTTGAAACCAGCAATCACATTCTCGGGAGAAACGGTGTAGGCACTATCGCCATCGAGCTGCGTCTTGTTGAAGCTGAAAATCATGTCCATCAACTGCGGAGCAACATTCAAGCCTGCATAGTACGCAACCTTCTCCTTGTCGTTTACGCTGTTGAAATAATCCTCCAAACCACGGATAAAATCGTTCATGCAAGAGGCTGTATCAACATTCAGTTTCTGAACAAGGAAAGGCTTCAAGCCCTGTGAGTTTGCAACTCCGAGAGCATATCCAAGTGAGTCGGTGTTAGGAAGTTTAACCTCTCTTACAGCGACTTCGGTCTTAGCTTCTTTCTTGTTGTTTTTCTTGGCTTTCTGTGCAAATGCAAACGTGCTGCACAGAAGAGCCAACGCGATAACGCTATAACGAACAGATTTCATTATTTGTTATCCTCCTTCTCGATACCAACAAGTTCAACCTCAAATACAAGAGTTGAGAATGGCTTAATCTGACCTGCCTCACGCTCTCCGTAAGCAAGTTCCTGTGGTATGTAGAGCTTCCACTTTGAGCCTACAGGCATAAGCTGAAGAGCCTCAGTCCAACCCTTGATAACCTGATTTACACGGAACTTTGCAGGCTCGTTGCGCTTGAATGAGCTGTCGAACTCAGTTCCGTCGATAAGAGTACCGCGATAGTTAACCTTTACCATGCTGTTCTCAGATGGCTTCTCGCCCTTACCCTCTGTGATAACCTCGTACTGCAAACCGCTTGGAAGCACCTTTACCTTTGCATTCTTCTTGTTGTTTGCAAGGAAGTCCTCGTTCTTCTTCTTGTAGTCGCCATACTGCTTCTCCATAGAAGCCTTCTTGATAGCCTCCATCTTAACGCGAGTAAGTTCCTGAGCCTTCTCAACAGACATCTGACCGCCCTTGCCAGTAGCACCGGCAATGAAACCTGCCATGAAGTTCTTCATGCTGATAGTCTGAGTTGAATCCTCGCCGAAAAGCTCGCGGTTGATGCCCTGCTTCATCTGGCCGCCAATCTGCTGACCGATTGTAACACCTGCGTAGTATGCAGCCTTCTTCTTGTCATCGCCTGCAGTAGCGCCCTCAGTCAAACCCTTAACAAACTCGTCCATATAAGTAGTATCAACGCCTACACGCTGTACAAGATAATCCTTAAGTCCCTGAGTCTGTGCCATACCAATAGCGTAGCTCAATGTGTCAAGATCTGATGACATATCTGCCTTTGGGGCGCTGTTAGTACATGATGCAGCAAAGCCTGCCAATGCCACCATGCCAATTACGATTGATTTTTTCATGTTTTTGATTTATTAAAAAGTTATTTGAATTCTGAATAATTTTAAAGAACCTCGATAAGCTCTACATCGAAGATGAGCGCGCTGTATGGAGGAATTGAACCGCCGGCACCCTGAGCGCCATAACCAAGTTCGTAAGGAATGAAAAAGCGATACTTTGCGCCTTCCTTCATAAGTTGCACGCCCTCAGTCCAACCCTTGATAACCTGATTCAGACCGAATGTAGCAGGAGCGTTACGCTTGTACGAACTGTCAAATTCAGTTCCGTCGATAAGAGTGCCTGCATAGTGGCACTTAACCTGACTTGTTGCACCCGGATTCTTACCTGTTCCCTCTTTCAAAACCATATACTGCAAACCGCTTGGCAATACGATAACGCCTTCTTTCTTTGCATTTGCTTCAAGAAAAGCCTTGCCTTCAGCTTCCGCCTTCTTTGCTTTCTCGGCAGCACCCTCTACAGCGTCCTTTATTCCCTTCAGGAAATCGTCCAAACTTGGAAGGTCTGCAATACCCATTCCTACTAATTGCTGACCAATGTTAAGGCCTGCAGAGTAACTCTGTTGATCCATTATTATAAAAATGTTTTTATTTATTATTATTTAATTCTTTAAAGCATGCAAATTTACGTTTTTATTTGAATGTAGTAAGATTGTTTGCTTATTTTTTTAGTATTTTTGCATTATTATGCTAATTTTAACGTATTTATCATGAAAAAAATCGTTGTACTAACAGGCGCCGGAATGTCGGCAGAAAGTGGCATAAGCACATTTCGCGATTCGGGCGGACTATGGGAGCAGTATGATGTTATGCAGGTAGCATCTATTGAAGGTTACATTGCCAATCCGGCACTCGTAACGCAGTTTTATAACGAGCGGCGCAAGCAACTCTTCGATGTTGAACCGTGCCGCGGTCATGAACTATTAGCAGAACTCGAGAAAGATTACGATGTTACAATCATAACACAAAACGTTGACAATCTGCACGAAAGGGCTGGAAGCAAACACATAATCCACCTTCATGGCGAACTGATGAAGGTTACGTCTTCAAAATCGCCAAACAATCCGCGATTTATCAAAGAACTAACCAAAGACAATCTCGAAGTAAAGATTGGCGACCTTTGCGAAGACGGCTCTCAGGTGCGTCCGTTCATCGTGTGGTTTGGCGAGCAGGTTCCGATGATGGAAGAAGCCATAAACTACGCCGAGAAAGCCGATATTTTCTTGATAATCGGAACATCGCTGAATGTTTATCCGGCTGCCGGACTGATAAACTACGTTCCACGTTCGGCAAAGGTTTATCTTATTGACCCTAAGGCAGTTTCGGTGCCCGGTTCGCACGATGTGAAAATTATTGCCAAAGGCGCTTCAGAAGGCATTAAGGAGTTTATCGACGATATCAAGAATCTATAGATGCAAAGAAAGGAGAATACGCTAAATCAGTATTCTCCTTTTTATTTTTTCAGATGCATTTTTCTTTCAAGAAACGCTCAACGCCTTGTCTTATCGACTCAAGACCGAAATCCACAGGATTTACCTCGCTTAGCGGAATCCACTTGTAGTTGGCAACATCGTCCATCGGACGAATATCGGAATAATTATCTAACGTGCATTCAAAAAACATATCGAGCGTATGAACGGTGAAGCCGCTGTAAACGTACCGGTTTGAGTTTGAAAAGATGTACTTCTTCGACTTTACAGTTAGGCCAAGTTCCTCCAACACCTCGCGTTCAATGCCCTGCTCAGCCGTTTCGTAGCAGTCTACAAAGCCTCCGGGAAGGTCGAACGTACCTTTCGCGGGCTCTTTTGCACGCTCTACAACGAGCAGTTTGCCGTCATCGACAATGAAGGCTGCCGTTGATGCCGCCGGATTGAGATAAAGCACAAATCCGCAGGCCTCGCAACGCTTCGACTTGAAGTCGTTGTCAACGAAATGTCCTCCACATTGCGGACAGAACTTGAATTTATGCAGCGGATGTTCCATTATTCAGAAACGAAAGGAGCAAAGACTCTCGAGAACTCCTCACACTCAGACAAACGCCCGTTTACAAGCGTAACGGTATCAACCTGAGCCTTTATCACAAGTTTGTTGTCAGAAGCACGATAGATGTCTTGGAAGAAGACATAGCGAAGTCCCTCCTTCTTCAGATAAAGCTTTGACACGAAATCGTCGTCGCTCTTCAGCGGAGTCTTGAACTGAATGTTGATGCGCGCAACCACGGCATCGATGCCACGAGTGTGCATCTCGACAAAATTTACGCCGAGGCTCAGCAAAAACTGGTGGCGTGTGTGCTCAAGATAATGCTGATAGTTGGCATTATTCACAATTCCCTGAATGTCGCACTCGTAGTCGCGAACTTTCATCTGAAGTTCATAAATATATTTGTCCATATTTTTCGTTCTATTATTTTAATTTAAACAGCAAGTTTTCAATGGTTTCTGCAAATACGGGATGTATAGCCCGAGGCGCAATCTCAGCCAAAGGTTCCATAACAAACAGACGCTCGTGCATAAGCGGATGAGGAAGCGTGAGAACATCGGTCTGCACCACCAAGTCGTCGTACATTAGAATATCGATATCGATGAGTCTGTCGGAATACTGTCCGCCGACCGACTTATGCATGCGCCCCATCTCGCGCTCAATCTGCTGCGTCTTTTCGAGAATCTGTAATGGAGAGAGCGACGTCGTGACTTTTACAGCCGAATTCAGAAACTTGTTTTCGGACTGAAAGCCCCACGGCTCAGTCTCGTAAAAAGCGGACTGGGCATCAACGTGCCCAATCCGCTTTTCGATATGCAGAATTGCCTGCTTCATAAGAGCGTATTTTTCGCCAAGATTTGTACCAAGACTGAAATATACTACACTCATATTCGCACGGACTTTTTAATCTACAATAAGCATGGCGTCGCCGTAAGTGGCAAACGAATAGTCGTTCTTCAGAGCCTCGTCGTAGGCATTCATAACCACGTCGTAGCCTCCGAATGCGCAAACCATCATCAGCAATGTTGACATTGGAAGATGGAAGTTCGTAATCATTGCGTCGGCAAGCTGGAACTCGTATGGAGGGAAGATGAACTTGTTTGTCCAGCCCTCGAACGGCTTGAGGCGACCGTCGGTGCTGACGGCTGTCTCGAACGCACGCATAACGGTTGTGCCTACGGCGCAGACCTTTCTGCCTTCCTGCTTTGCAGTATTAACGATGTTGCAGACATCATCGCCAACGAACATCTGCTCAGAATCGGTCTTATGCTTTGTAAGATCCTCAACATCAATGTCTCTGAAGTTTCCAAGACCTGCGTGGAGAGTAAGGAACGCACTTTCTATGCCCTTGATTTCCATACGTTTAAGAAGTTCGCGAGAGAAGTGCAAACCTGCTGTTGGAGCTGTTACCGCACCCTCATTCTTTGCAAAGATGCACTGGAAACGCTCCATGTCCTCGTCGTCGGCATCTCTTCTTTCCTTCAGAAAATCAGGAATTGGAGCCTCGCCGAGAGCATAAAGAGCAGCCTTGAACTCATCGTGAGGACCATCGTAAAGGAATCGCAGCGTACGACCTCTTGATGTTGTATTGTCGATAACCTCGGCAACCATTGAGTCGTCCTCGCCGAAGTAAAGCTTGTTTCCGATACGAATTTTGCGGGCTGGATCTACCAAAACATCCCACAAATGGAATTCTTCGTTCAGTTCGCGCAGCAAGAACACCTCGATGCGTGCTCCGGTCTTCTCCTTGTTTCCGTAAAGACGGGCAGGAAAGACCTTTGTATCATTAAAAACGAATACATCTTTCTCATCAAAATAGTCGAGCACATCCTTGAAAACCTTGTGCTCAATATCACCAGTCTTTTTGTGTACAACCATCAATTTGCACTCATCGCGATGATAAGAAGGACGCAGAGCAATCCTTTCCTCTGGAAGTTTAAACTTGAACTGTGATAACTTCATATATTGAAAATTTTATTCTGTTTTACAAAAATTACGCCTCTTCTGGCATTTCTATTTCCTGATTGTTGAGCCACTCCTCAAAATCCTCGAGTTGCAGACAATCCTCAACCTTTACGTCGCCAACCCTTGTGCGTCGGAGCGATGTGAGATACGCTCCGCTGTTAAGAGCCTCGCCGATATCTCTTGCCAATGCTCTGATGTATGTGCCCTTGCTGCACACAACGCGAATCTTGATGTAAGGCAGTTCGCACTCCAGCAACTCAATCTCGTCGATGACGAGAGTCTTTGCCTTTAGCGGAACGTCCTTACCCTTGCGAGCCAGTTCGTAGGCACGATGTCCGTCAATCATGCAAGCCGAATAAGCCGGCGGCACCTGCTGAATCTCGCCCACAAACTTCTGAAGCGTTTCTTCTACCAACTCCTTGGTAATGTGCTCAACAGGATAGGTCTGGTCTTCAGGATGCTCCATGTCGAACGATGGGGTAGTGGCTCCGAGTTTCAAACCTGCGACATACTCCTTGGTATGAGCCTGCAGCTGATCTATCATCTTTGTAGCCTTGCCCGTGCAGATTATCAGAACTCCCGTTGCAAGAGGGTCTAACGTGCCGGCATGACCAACTTTTAGCTTCTTTACGCCAATCTTTTTCGAGATAAGATATCTTACCTTCGCTACCGCCTTGAACGATGTCAGGCGATAGCCCTTGTCGATATAGACAATCTCTCCGTTAAGAAAATTCACCTATAAATATTGTTTTATGTTTAAGCAAAAGCAAAGCCAAGAGCAACCACTCCGATGATTGCACAATATAATGCAAAATATATCAGCTTGCATTGTTTAACAAACTCAATCATCCACTTGCAGGCAAAACATCCGCTTACAAAGGCGGCAACGAAGCCCACAAAGAGCGAAACGGCAGGAACGGCAACCATCTCAGAACCGTGCTCTGCAAGATACTCGGCTGATGGAGCAAAGAAATGCTTGAAGTCGAGCAAAGCCTCGCCAAGTATCGGCGGAATAACCATCAGGAACGAGAACTGAGCAAGTTTTCTCTTGTCGTTGCCCAGAAGCAAGCCTGTTGCAATGGTAGAGCCAGAACGAGAGAGTCCCGGAAGGACGGCCACAGCCTGCGCAATTCCGATGATGAACGCATGAAGCGGAGACAGTTTCGCCTTAACCTTTTCGTCACTAACTCTGTAGAAATGAGTAAGAGACAGAAGCAACGCTGTAACAAGCAGACATGAGCCTACAATTGCCAGTTTCGCACTCTGGTTGTGGCCATACAAAGCCTCGATAGAATCCTTGAAACACAATCCTACGATTCCCACAGGAATCATCGAAACCAAGATGTTTACAACGTACTTTGTCTCATCGTTCCACTGGAACTTGAATAATCCCTTAAATATCCAAGAAACCTCTTTCCACAGAATAACGAGGGTAGAGAGAACCGTTGCAACATGCACCACGATATCGAATGTAAGTCCTCCGGCCTCTGCCTGAGGACCAAGAATAACCTTTCCGAGTTCGAGATGTCCGCTCGAACTTACAGGTAAATATTCGGTAAGTCCCTGAATAATACCAAGAATTAAAGCCTGAATCCAATCCATTAGTCCTTAATCTCCTTACTATCTTTTTTCTTGAACATTATTGCATAAATAATAAACAGGAAGCCGAAAAGACAGCACAAAGGAGCAACCTTTATTCGGCGGGCACTAAAAATGTCGGCATCGAATGTTCCCTCGGCAGAGCCAGAACCAGACATCAGAATGAAGCCGAGAACGACAAACACCATACCAACTGCCAACAAGATGAAATTCATCTTACTGAAAGCATAATTTGATCTATCCATTTTTGATTTTAAATATAATACAAATCCTTGTCCTTCAATTTCAGGTATCTGTTTACAGAGAAATAAGAAGAACACAATGTTATTATTATTCCGAACATAAATACGCTTGCACACACAATAACAAGCATAAGCGGAGTTATAAACTCTTTCAAGTCAGGGTCGAACTGATACAGGGCATAGGCCGCGCACACAAGCATTACGTTTGCCACAACTGCCGCAATCAGACCAATCCAAAGGCTCTGAATAAGGAACGGACGGCGGATGAAACTCCAACTTGCACCAACAAGCTTCATTGTGTTTATCACAAATCGCCGCGAGTAAATAGACAGTCTGACCGTGTTGGTTATAAGACTAACGGAAATCATTGTCATGAAAAACGCTATGACCAACAATACCAAACAGATTTTGTTCGTATTCTGATTCACCACATCAAGAATCTCCTCCTGATAAACCACGTCGAGCACCTTCGGCTTGAGTTTAAGTTGCTTTTCAATCCACTTAATGCTGTCGGAATTTGCGTAGTTCGACTTCAAACTGATTTCAATCGATGCCGTATAGGGATTGTGTCCAAGAAAATCCTCAGGATCGGCTCCGAGGGCTATTGCCTGCTCCTTGGCGGCATCCTCGCGCGAGATGTAATCCTTGCTGCGGATAAAGTCGTACCTGCCCAAATCGCGCAGCAGAGCCTTTGCCTCGCCAACAGATGTCTCGTCGCTCAGCAGAAGCGAGAACTTGATGTTCTCCTTAACGTAGTTTGACAGGCTATACGCCGAAATTACAGAAAACACAATAACTCCGAGCAACAATAACACCATAGTGGTACTGATGCACGAAGTTACAAACTGTACATTATAGTATATAGCGCCTTTCTTCTTAGACATGTTGGCAAAGTTAAAAAAAAACGATGTAAATCCCTAATTTCGAGTTACTTTTTTTCAGTCCGTCACCTCAACGCCCTTCAAGGTTGCCGAACTTGATTCGAGCACCTTCACCTTAACAAAGTCGCCAATCTTGTGGTTTCCACGGTCGAACACGACCACCTTGTTCTGCTCTGTGCGACCGAAGAACTGCTCTTTAGAACGCTTGCTAAAGCCCTCTACAAGCACCACGAATTCCTTGCCGATATCCTTTTTGTTACTCTCGGCAGAAAGTTCGTTCTGCAAGGCGATAAGTTCATTCAAGCGACGTATTTTGGTTTCCTCCGGGATGTCGTCGGGAATATGCTTTGAGGCGTATGTTCCCTCACGTTCAGAATATTTGAACATGAAAGCCGAATCGTAGCCGCAAATCTTCATCAGCGACAGACTTTCCTGATGGTCTTCCTCGGTTTCGGTACAATATCCACAGAAAATATCGGTGCTCAGTCCGCAATCCGGAATAATCCGGCGGATGGCATCGACTCTGTCGAGGTACCACTCGCGAGTATATTTGCGGTTCATCAGTTTAAGAATGCGCGAACTTCCGCTCTGAACAGGCAGATGAATATGCTTGCAAACGTTCGGAACTTCGGCAATAACGCGCAGAGTCTCGTCGCTCATATCCTTAGGATGAGATGTAGAGAAACGCACGCGCATGTTCGGGATGGCTTCGGCAACCCTTCGTAAAAGGGTAGGGAAGTCGATAACCTCACCATCCTTCTCGAACTTGTAGGAATTAACATTCTGACCAAGAAGAGTTACTTCCTTGTAGTTTCTTTTCTGCAAGTCGAGGCACTCGTTGATGATGCTTTCGATGTCTCGGCTACGCTCACGTCCGCGTGTGTAAGGCACGATGCAATAGTGACAGAAATTGTTGCATCCGCGCATGATGCTGACAAATCCTGACACATGATTTGTGCATATACGTTCAGGTATAATATCGCGATAAGTCTCTGTTGTTGAGAGTTCTACATTGATAGCCTTATGACCTGTTTCGACCTGAGCAATAAGATTAGGCAATTCGAGATACGAGTCGGGACCGGCAACCAAATCGGTATGATGATTGTTCATCAAATCGTTTTTTACATGCTCTGCCATACAGCCGAGCACACCGATGTGGAAGTATTTTCCCTTGTTGCGCATAACGTTAAGCGCCTCAAGACGGTTGTAGATTTTCTGTTCCGCATTTTCGCGAACAGAACAAGTGTTAAGGAAGACTGCATCGGCATCTTCTATCTTCTCACAAACGTCGTAATCTGCCATTTTCATGATTGAAGCCACAACCTCGCTGTCGGCAACATTCATCTGGCAGCCGTAAGTCTCTATAAAGAGTTTCTTCATTATAATCGATTATAAAATAGTGTGCAAAGATAATTCAAATAGTAGACAAACGCAAATAAAGCTGAGATTTTTCGTATTTTAGGATTGCAAGACGAAAAAACTACGCGGACTGATTTTTCCAAAATAAGTATGAATTTTTTACGCTGTATATGTTAACAAATGTTAACAAATGTTAATATTCGTAAATTACTCCTTGATTTTCTTGCAAAAATAAGGATTATTTACGATTTTTGAAACTGAAAAAAACATTAGATTTTTTCATAGTTAAGGTTTAGGTTAAAAATGGAGAGAAGGATCGCTGCGAAGCTGTCCTTCTTTTTCGTTTTACTGTTTTTTCCGTTTCAGATTATCAAGAACACATTTTATATTGCGCTGAAGCCCTTCGAACTTGGCGCGCTTAACCGCCGAACCCTTGAAAATCTTGCGATAGGTTTCGACGTCGAGGTTTTCCCAATCGGCTGGAGTCATATTCATGAATGCTTCGTTTGGCATCAGACCTTCCTCGCGGGTTGGCGAAGCGAATCGGTTCCACGGACATGCCTTGATGCACCGGTCGCATCCGTAAACACAACTCTGCATGGCCTCGGAAGCCTCTTCGGGGATATTTTCTCTGTTTTCGATAGTCAGATACGACAAACATTTTCGCGCATCGAGCATTCTATTTTCCTTCAATGCCTTTGTAGGACAAGCGTTTAAGCATTTCTGGCACTTTCCGCAGCGTTCTTTTAACGGTTCGTCGGGCGAACATTTAAGATTTATAACCAACTCCCCAAGAAATACATAACTCCCAACGAACGGAATTACAACCTGCGTATGCTTTCCAATCCAACCGATGCCTGATTGCTGCGCCCAATATTTTTCGAGAATAGGAGCGGTATCACAAAAAGCCCTTCCACTAAATTCAGAAGCATCGCCGAGAAGTTCGGCACGGATATCGTCAGTCTGTTCATCAAGATATTTCGCAACGCTTTCGAGAAGATGGCGGAGTTTTTCCTTCATCACATCGTGATAGTCTTTTCCGTAGGCATAATATGCAAACTGAAGTTGACTGTCGTCGAGTTTTTTCTCGGGATAATAATTCAAAGCAACGCTGACGACGGTTTGCGCCCCATCAACAAGCAACTGCGGATTGGTTCTGATTTCGAAATAGTTGCGAAGATAATCCATGTCGGCGCAATAGTCTTTGTCGAGGCTTTCTCGCAACATTCTCTGAGCCTCGATGCTCACGGGCTGCGCCTTGGCAAGTCCACAAGCACAAAAGCCGAGGCGCTTGGCTTCGGCTTTTATGAATGCAGATATTTTCTGTTTACAGTCCATCAATCAAAAACTTTGAACTCGTAACCCTGCTCCTGTAACCATTCGATTGACTGCGGAAGGGCTGTCTTGAGTTTGTCAATACTCTTCAGCGAGTCGTGAAAAGTTATAATCGAACCGTTACGGGCATATCGTTTTACGTTATTCAACACATCCTCGGCAGTAAGGCGTCGGCTATAGTCGCGTGTAACCAAGTCCCACATTATCACCTTGTAATGTCTTCTAAGCACCTCATAGTGAATGAGTCTCATCCATCCGCGCGGCGGACGGAAGAGGTCGGTTTTCAGTACCTTGTTTGCCTTATCAACATTTTTCAGATAATTTACGGCAAGCAAGAACACTCCGCCGATGTGGTTGTAAGTATGGTTTCCGATGCGGTGACCATGGCTCTTAACCAACTCGAACTCTTTGGGATGCTTGCGCACATTATCGCCCACCATGAAGAAAGTAGCCTTTACGCCATAGCGTTCGAGCGTTTCGATAATCCATGGAGTGGCTTCCGGGATTGGACCGTCGTCGAAAGTCAGATAAACAGACTTCTCCGACGGATCCATTCTCCAAATAGCCTTAGGATAAAGCCAACGCAGATATTTTGCCGGTTGCTCTATTATCATATCAAGTTCAGAATTTCGTACTACTCGCCTTCCTCAATGATGCTATCAGAATTGATATCACCTTCGACATTGTGTTCTGCAGGAGCGCCAGAATAACCCATCTTCTTGTAATACAAGTTGATGTAGCTGTCGAGTTTCTTAGCCACATTGTCGCTGTTGCTGAATCGCTGATTGCGAAGCAGACTTACAATCTCGTTGAGGATATAGATGTGATACTGATAATCCTGAGCATTCATCTTGAAGCGATCGGAATTCAGGCTGAGATAGTAATCGCAGTACTCGAAACTCTTCTTTTCCAACTGGTTAAGAATCTTGTTTGCCTGATTCTTCTGTCCGGTAAGGGCGTAGATTTTAGCGATTTCGAGCGAACCACTCTGGAAATCGTGAGGCACGTTGTAAGCAGGAATGTGCTTCTCTACATAGTCTACAACCTTCACAGCCTTTTCTCTCTTGCCCTCGGCAAGCAGATTCTTGGCAAGTTCGCCAAACAGACGACGGTGAGTGTAGCACATGCGCATAACCGTTTCGTCGAGATAGAGTCCCGGAGTTTCAAGACCGCCGAACTTAAACTTGTTCATCAGCATATTGTAAGTCTTCTCAGTATCCATTCTGATGCACTTTGTTGTGTTGAACGGAGTGATGCGATTTACAAGACCTTCCTGAATGAAGTTGTCGCCAAGATTCATGTAATTGTCTGCACCTACGGTAATCGCAACAAACAGAGGACGAACCCAGTTAGTCTGAGCCAGAAGTTCGAGCATCATCAAATCGCTCTTGTAAAGCGCTCTCTTGCCGGCAAGCGAGATGCACATCTTGTCTGGAATAGAGTCAGAAGGCATCATCATTCCGCTCTTGCGAACGGCATTCTTATCGATTGTGATGTAGAGCGTATCGGTAGGAATGAGGTGAGTTTCCTCGTTTGTTGAACGAACCCAGTACTTCAGCACATTCTTCAGTTCGAACGGATCCTTTCCGAATGCCTTTTCAGCCTCTGCTCTGTTCTCGGCATACATCTTGGCAATTGCCTCCTTATATTCTGGATGAATTGAGATGTACTCGTTTGTACCGCTCTCATATTCATAGCGTTTCCAGTTGATAGGAAGGGCTGGAGAGTCGTAAGCCTGACGGCGCATCTGGTCAATGTACCAGTCGGTTTGCAGATAGCTGAGGTTGCAGACGCGTGCGCTTGTACCAACGCCCTCAGTCTCCTGATTATACCACAATGGGAACGTATCGTTATCGCCGTTTGTAAAGATGATAGGATTCTGTCCGTTAAGACTGTTGAGATAATTCTGTCCGAAGTCGCGACAAGTGTATCGTCCGCTTCGGTCGTGGTCGTCCCAAGTCTGTGAGCACATCTGAATAGGAACAAGCAGACACAAACATCCGACAACTGCCGATGTAACGATGCTGTTTTCCTTCTTCAATACAAACTTGTTTACATTCTCAACAAGTGCGGCAACGCCCAAACCAATCCATATTGCAAACGCGTAGAACGAGCCGGCATAAGCATAGTCTCGCTCGCGAGGTTGCTGAGGAGTCTGGTTAAGATACAGAACAATGGCGATACCAGTCATGAAGAACAGGAAGAACACAACCCAGAACTGCTGAATACCAGCCTCTTTCTTCTGGAATGCCTGCCAATAGATACCGAGAAGTCCAAGGATGAGAGGCAATGCGAAAAACACATTGTAGCCCTTGTTCTCCTTCAGCTCGCTTGGCATCTTGTCCATATCAATACCAAGAACATACTTGTCGAACGGCTTGATTCCGGTAATCCAGTTACCGTGCTCAATCTCGCCATTACTCTGAATATCGTTCTGACGGCCAGCGAAATTCCACAAGAAATAACGCCAGTACATAAAGTTAACCTGATAAGAGAAGAAGAACTTCAGGTTATCAAGCTGAGAAGGCATCTTTACAGATATCATCTCGCCACAACGGTCGTAAGGAACCTGAGTTCCCTCAACACCGCCGAGCCAGTCTTCGTAAGCCTTTGCATGGTCGCTCGAATAAATTCGAGGGAATAGCATGTTCTGAGCATACTCATACTCGTATTTGTTACGAACCACGAAATATCTGTCTGGCTCGCTGGCATCATGCTTCTCCTTGCGCTGATATACCGGCGCGCCCTCTTTTGTTACAGGAACGCAGTATCCGCCATTCTCATCAACCTTAAGTTTAACCTGCGAAGTGTAAGCCTGACCGTAGAACAATGGGCGAGAACCGTACTGCTCGCGTCCAAGATACTCGCCAAGAGTGAAGATATCCTCTGGAGAGTTCTGGTCCATAGGCGGATTGGCCGACGAACGAATAACTATCAGAGCGTATGACGAATAGCCGATAATCATAACAAGCATGCTCAACAACGAGGTGTTGAGGATTCGGCTGCTCACGATGCTCTTGCCCTGCTTCTTGAAGTTTACTCCGAAGTACAAGACTGCAAGCACCACGATTCCGATAACAACGCTCAAAGCACCGTGTCCGTAGAACGGAATACCAAGAAGAGCCACAGACAGTACAAACGAAATGTTCTGTCTTATGCGATTCTCGCCTACATAACTCTCGTAAACGCCCCATACTACTGAAGAGCAGAGCAGAACGAGGTAGATGATAAGACCCGTGTTGAACCCGAAGCCCAGAGTGTTTACAAACAACAACTCGAACCATCCGCCAACCTTAACGATTCCCGGAACAACGCCGTAAAGCACTGCCACAATCAGAATCATAGAAGCACCAAGCGCAAGAAGCGAACCTTTCAGTTCGGCATTAGGATTCTTCTTGTAATAGTAAACAAGAACGATTGCCGGAATACAAAGAAGGTTCAGCAAGTGAACGCCGATACTCAATCCGACAAGGTACGACAGCAGAACGAGATAGCGGTCGCTGTGCGAGTTGTCGGCCTGAGCGTCCCACTTCAGGATAAGCCAGAAGACAACAGCGGTGAACAGAGATGAGTAGGCATAAACCTCGCCCTCTACTGCGCTGTACCAGAATGTATCGCTGAATGTGTAACACAATGCTCCAACAAGACCCGAAGCCATGATTGTCCACATCTTCGAAGAGTTCATCTGCTCCTCATCAGGACATACAAGCTTCTTTGCCAAGTAAGTGATGCTCCAGAATAGGAACATGATACATGCGGCACTCAACAATGCCGACATGGTGTTTACCATCTTGGCAACGGTTGTTGGGTCACTTGCAAACTGCGAGAAAAGGTTTGCAGTAAGCATAAAGAAAGGTGCGCCAGGCGGATGTCCGATTTCCAACTTATAACCTGTGGTTATAAATTCAGGACAGTCCCAAAAGCTTGCCGTCGGCTCTATGGTAGAACAGAACACGAAAGCAGCAATGGCAAATGTAAGCCAACCAAGAAGGTTGTTTATCAATTTGTACTGTTTCATTTGGTTATAATGTTATTAACTTATTTTTTCAATTTTATATTCAAACGCACAAAGATAGCAGTTTAATGCCATACAATGAAAATTTGTCGACTTATTTTAAGTTCCAGTGATGCGTGGAGCCGTGATAGCCGAGCATTCTGTGAGGCAATCCGCCGTGTCCGATGAGTTCAAGAGGACAGTCGAAGTACGCCTCAAGTTCCTTGGCAGAAATCTGCGTGTCGGGATGATAGCACACCTCGCCGTTTACGCACGCAATCGTCTTTACGTTCTGAAGAACCGTTCCGATGTCGTGGCTCACAAGCACGATGGCGCAATCCTCGTTTATCTTTTTCAGAAGACGGTAGAGAATGCCCTCGAAATGCTTGTCGATATAAGTGTTCGGTTCGTCGAGAAAAACCACATCGGGCTTGCTTACGATGGCTCTGCCCAACAAAACCCGCTGAATCTGACCGCCGCTAAGCGTTCCGATGGAGCGTTGTTCCAAGCCCTGCAACTCCATCTGGGCAACAATCTCGCTAACGCGCGCGTGATGCTCCTTTGTATAAGGGCGGAAGAGCGATTTCTGCTTACTCAGCCCCGACAGAATTACATCGTAGACCGAGATTGGAAACTGCTTGTCAATCTGCGTGTATTGCGGCAGATATCCGGCATTTATGCTCCTAACTTCTTTGCCATTCTTGAAGAATCGGATTCTTCCGGCAGTTGGCTTTACAAGACCCAAGATGGTCTTCGACAGAGTCGTTTTTCCTCCGCCGTTTGGACCGATGATGCCCAGAAAATCCTTGTCGTAGATGGTCAGGTTTACGTTTTTCAGCACATATCTTGAACGCGCATCGTACCTAACATCAACTCCCTCAAGCTGAATCAACGGAAGTTTGCTACTCATTGGCAAGAATGTTTGTAATGTTCAGCATTTCCTTCTCCCAATCGTAGGCAAGAGGATTTATCCGATGAGGCTTTGTCTTTGTCTCGCGGCTTATAAGGTCGATGTTTCGGGTATTGAATTCTTCCTGCAAGAAGATTGTCGAAATCTTTTCGTTTCTGCACACATCGATTAGCGAACGCAACTGCTGCGGTGACGGCTCTTTTCCGTCAATCTCTACAACATACTGCATAAGCCCGTAATCGTGCGCATAGTAAGTAAGAGTAGGGTGATAGATGAGGAACGAACGGCTCGTCTTGTCCTTCAGCGAAGCATGAATCTGACGGTCGACATTCTCAATCCGGACGATGAATCTATCCAGATTCCGCCGATATTCATCGGCATGAATGCTGTCAATCTCGATAAGAGCATTGCAAATGTTTTCGGCAATAACCTTTACATTTCGGGGCGATGTCCAGATGTGCGGATCGGTACTGCCATGATGCTTGTCCGAAGAGTGAGAGGCGATAAGGTCGATGCCCTTGCTCGTGTCGTACACCTTTATAGAAGGAACATTCTGCACAAGTTTATCCATCCAACTTAGTTCAAAGCCCAACCCACCTGTTTGCAGATAAGCCTTGCTGTCTGACAGCGAAACCATCTGCTGAGGCGTTGGCTCGTATGTCTCGGGACTGCTTCCCTGAGGCACCATAACCTCTACCGAAACGAGGCTGTCGGCTATCTGCTCAACAAAATAGCGCATAGGCTCGATGGTTACGGTAACATTTATCCTGTCGAGTTTAGCATTGCCACAGCCAACAAGCGCAACCGACGAAACCATCAGCAGAACGACAAATATGTTTAATGCAAAATGCTTCATTTACAATACAACTTTAAACATTACATAAACTCCAATAACAATGGCATATCTTATAGCCTTGCCCAAGAAAACCGATGTTGTTGTAAGCACCACGTTAGAGCGCAACATTCCGAGGGCGATGGCAATTCCGCTGCCCAAGATAGGCAAGAAGCAGAAGAAGCCAATCCACGCTCCGTGTCCTCCAACAAAACGCTGCGCCTTTTCGAGGCTTTTGCGCTTGACGTGCAGATATTTCTCAATCCATTCCACTCGCCCGAATGTTCCAACCCAATAGTTGAACATGCTGCCCAGAACATTTCCAACAGTTCCGAAGATGCCA
Source organism: Bacteroides sp. Ga6A2 (assembly GCF_000702225.1). Lineage (NCBI taxonomy): Bacteria > Pseudomonadati > Bacteroidota > Bacteroidia > Bacteroidales > Bacteroidaceae > Bacteroides > Bacteroides sp. Ga6A2. Next base: position 77,915 of record NZ_JNKX01000013.1, read on the forward strand.
ATCTTCAGAGGGTCGAGACCGATGGCAAGCAGACCAAGCATCACGGCTTCCGAACTGAACGGAAACACGCTTCCGGCAATGAAGGCTGCCACAGCCATGCCCCAATATCCGTGGTCTAAAAAGAATTGAGTAAAGGCTTCCATATTGAATAAGTTGCCATAAGCAACACTATTATTATCGAAATGTAAAACAAATAAACGCATATCTTGCTGGAGTTCAATGCCATGTTATGTGCAATCATCGGACTGGCATTTAGCAGAAGAACAGCAAACCATACGTTAAAGTATATAGGGTAGAGCCCTATGAAGACGAGCATCGCAAAGACATTCGTCATCAATATTGCAAAGAGGACTCTCGTCTTTATCTTGTCGAAGAAGATGTTGTGCAGATAGTGCGCCCACGAAATGATGAGTTCGAACGCAATAACGCCCAAACAAATCCATTGGTATCTGTCGATTACAGAATAGTCGAAATCAGGCTTTACAAACAACCCGGTGAACATCTCAGCCAAGGCATACGCATCACCAAAGACAATCTCATAAGCCCCGACGAACCAGAACGGCGCAATGATTCCGATTAGCATTGCAAAGAATGTGCGAAGCGTAAGGCTCTGCAACAAAAACATTGCAACAAGAAGGAATGGAAACAAATACAACAACGGCGGAAAGAACAGCAACGCCACTCCATAAACCATGAAAGCGTTAAAAATCCATCCCACGGCATTGTATTGCTGGTATGTCGGAAACAGACAATGATAAAACAGCAGAAGCAATACGGCAACAACTGCGTAAGGCTGAACAGAATGCAGAAAAACGCTGCAAGATGCGAGCAATACAAATACAGCAGATGCCATGTGTGTGCGCGTTCTGATTATGTTATACCGATTGTTGAGTTCCATAATCAGATAGACACACAAATAGTTGAGCATCAGCATAAAGGCGTTGCCCAACATCCAGTTCGAAGCAAAACGCCTCGACAGCCAGTTCCAATATCTGCTACATTCTGCCCCTGTGGTTGTAGTCTCTGCCGAGAGAGCGAACCACACAAGCGCAGACACAAAGCAGACAACAGGCAGGGTAAACCTGCTTGCTGCCACCTCGTTCTGTATTCTCTTTATCGACATATATTACAAATCCTGTCCTATGTCTGTACGATAATAACTCTTGTTAAACTTAATCTTCTTGGCACCTTCCATTGACTGTGCCAGAGCCTCTGCCTTGTCCTTTCCGTATGAACTTACGGCAATTACGCGACCGCCATTTGTTACAACCTCACCATCCTTAACCGTTGTGCCGGCATGGAAGACAATGCTGTTGCTTATATTCTCGATTCCCGTGATTGGGAAGCCTTTCTCGTAAGCCTCTGGATAACCGCCAGATACGAGCATAACGCATACAGCCGAACGCTCGTCAATCTCAAGATTCTTCTCGTTGAGGTTGCCCTCTGCCACGCCTTCGAGCAAATCAACGAGGTCGCTCTTTATTCTAAGCATAACAGTCTCTGTCTCAGGGTCGCCCATGCGAACGTTGTACTCGATAACCATCGGCTCTCCCTCAACGTTTATCAGTCCGAAGAAGATGAAGCCTTTGTAGTCGATGTTCTCTTCTGCCAAGCCCTCGACAGTTGGGCGAATGATGCGATCTTCAACCTTCTGCATCCACTCTTTTGTTGCGAATGGAACAGGAGAAACGCTTCCCATTCCGCCGGTGTTCAAGCCTGTGTCGTGCTCGCCGATGCGCTTGTAGTCTTTTGCTTCAGGCAGAATCTTGTAGTTCTTGCCATCTGTCAAAACGAAGACTGAGCACTCGATACCACTCAAAAATTCCTCGATAACTACCGTTGCAGAAGCATTTCCGAACATTCCGCCAAGCATCTCCTTGAATTCCTTCTTTGCCTCCTCGAGAGTTGGAACGATGAGCACGCCCTTGCCTGCACAAAGTCCGTCGGCCTTCAGAACGTACGGTGCTTTCAGCGTTTCGAGGAACTTCAAACCCTCTTCGATTGTATTTCCGTTGAAAGTCTTGTATGCTGCTGTCGGAATGTTGTGGCGCTGCATAAAGCCCTTTGCAAAATCCTTGCTTCCCTCGAGCACGGCACCTTGCTTTGAAGGACCGATAACTGGGATTCCTGCAAGTTGAGGGTCGTTCTTGAACACATCGTAGATGCCCTTTACCAATGGGTCTTCAGGACCAACGACAACCATGTTTACGGCATTTTCCAGAACGAATGTCTTGATTGCCGCAAAGTCATCGGCCTTTATAGCCACGTTTTCTCCCACGTTGGCTGTTCCGGCATTGCCCGGGGCAATAAACAGTTTCTCTACCTTCTTGCTCTGTGCTATCTTCCAAGCGATTGCATGCTCGCGACCACCGCTTCCTAACAGTAATATTCTCATTTTTCTGAAATAGTATTTTATTTTAAAAAGTCGTCAAAATATCTTGTAATGTGTTCGTGCAAGTGAACTCTGTCGAGACCTCGCATATTGTGTTCCTGTCCAGGATAAACGAACAGGTCGGGGTGTGTTCCGTTGTCGATGCACGCTCTGATGAACGAAAGCGTATGCTGAGGCACGCATGTTGGGTCGTTGCCTCCGTAAATAAGTAATAATCTGCCCTTTAAGTTTGCGGCTTTGTTAAGCAGACTTGTATTCTTATAGCCTTCAGGGTTTGCCTCTGGAGTATCCATGTAACGCTCGCCGTACATCACCTCGTAATATTTCCAGTCGATAACCGGACCGCCGGCAACACCAACCTTGAAAACATCGGGATATGTTGTCATGAGGCTCGTTGTCATGAATCCGCCAAAACTCCATCCGTGAACGCCAAGGCGGTTGGCATCGACGTACGGAAGAGACTTCAGATAGTCTACACCCTTCAACTGGTCTTTCATCTCCTCAACGCCCAGATTGCGGAACGTGCAGTTCTCGAACTCGAGTCCACGATTCTCGCTGCCTCGGTTATCAACAGAAAAAACGATGTAGCCCTTGCTTGCCATGTACAAATCCCATCCGCGAGCACCGTAGAAGCGCGAATCATCTACAAGATGAGCGTGAGGGCCGCCGTAGACATAGACGACTGCCGGATATTTCTTGCTCTCGTCGAATCCGACAGGCAGAACTATGCGATAGTACAAATCGGTAACGCCATCGGCTGCCTTTATCGTACCAACCTTAATTTCAGGCATTTCGTAATCCTTCATCGGCTCGGCAGCGGTAAAGATGTTACGTTGCTTGCCAGATGTAGTATTGATGATATCAGCCTTAAAAGGCACTTTTGCCGAGTTATACTTGTCTGTGATGAACTTTCCGCTTTCCGACAAAGCCACGGTGTGGATTCCTTCGGCATCGCCGAGCGGACGTTTCTTCAAAGTGTTTACGTTTAGGGCGAAAGTATTCTGCTTTAACGGACTGATTTCGTTGCTTACATAAAAAACTTCCTTTGTCGCGCTATTGAATCCGCAGATTTCCTTAACCTCGAACTTGCCTGATGTTAGTTGCTTAACAAACTTTCCATCAGCATTATACAAATAAAGATGATTGTATCCGTCCTTTCTTGTCTGATAGATGAACTGACCGCTGTTCCATGGCAGGAACACGATTGGATTACACGGCTCTACGTACTTTTCGTGCTTCTCGTCGAAGAGAACAGCCTCCTTGTCGCCCGTAGATGCGTTGTATCGAACCAACTGAGCGTGATTCTGGTCGCGGTTAAGTTCGATAACAAAGACGCTCTTCTCGTCGGGACTCCAACTGATGTTTGTAAAATATCGGTCTATGCCGTCGCCCGTCTTCAGATAAACGGTCTTGTCGGTTGCCGGATTGAAAACTCCAACGCTTACAACATGGCTCTTGCAGCCCGCCATCGGATACTTGTCGGGAACGAGAGTTGCGATGCGTGTGCTTATATCAACCTGCGGATAATCTGGAACCATGCTCTGGTCCATGCGATAGAATGCCATCAAGTTGCCCTTCGGACTCCAGAACGTGCCTTTTTCGATGCCGAACTCGTTACGATGAACACTCTGGCCGTAAACCAAGTCGTGAGAGCCGTCGGTTGTCACCTGATGAGAATTTCCGGCATTGTCAACAACAAAAAGATTGTCGCTGCTAACGTACGAGAAACAGCCCGATTCCTTGCAGAATTCAAAATCCGATGCGCCAGCCGGCATAATCAGCTCCTTAACAACTGTTTCCTTTACCCAATCGACCAAAGCGTAGAACTTTCCGTTAGTAACCAGCACCTGAGTCTTCTTTCCGTAAGGGAAAGCAGCGTAGAGCAAGTTACGGATTTTTCCGGTCTTGTTCTTCTCAAGAATGCTGTTTATCTTGTCTATTCCGAAGAGGGTAGAGTGCGCACCGGTCTTCTTGTCAACCTTGCTGCACGCATCAACCGTCAGTTCAACACATTCGTCGCCCCACCAAGCGGTGTAGACGTATTCAGGCCGGAGATTTCTGAAATTTGTTCCGCCGGGAATAACATCGTTAAGAGTTATCGTCTTTTTTGTTTGAGCCATGCCATTCATCGAAGCCATGAGACAGAATAGAATTATCGCTACCTTTTTCATCATCACAACACAAATTTAATCCTCATCCTCTCTGCCACGACCGAATGACTTTCTGTCGCCTCTCTTGAAATCTTTCTTAAAATCCTTCTTGAAACCGCCGCCGCGCTTAAAGTCAGACTTTCCCTTGCGGTCGAATCCGCCCTTTCTGTCTTTGTTTCTCGAGAACTTGCGGTCGCCGCCTTCCTCGCTGTTGTATCTTAGTTTGCGCGGACGGAAGTTGTCCTTGTCCCTGCCGCGCAGATGATGTCCGTGAACTCCTTCAGTCTCTTCCTGATTATCATCGTCTCGACGGTTGAAATCGCGCTTTGCGCGGAACTTGCGCTCGCGGTTGCGACGACGCTCCTCGTCAGTCTTGATGTCGCCGCCTTCGCCACGGAAGTCGCTCATCTTGCCGTCGAACATCTGATATTTTCTGAACTCGCACTCCAACGCGCCGTTAAAGAGCGGAATACGTGTTGAGGCTTTCAGTCCTATTTCGTCAAAGCACTCCTTGCGATAACTCAAAATCCAAGCATCGTTGCCCTTGAACTCGTGTTTCAGACGCTCACCGATAGTCTTGTACAAACCAAGCAAGTCTGGCGAAGAAATTCGCTCTCCATAAGGAGGATTAGTAACCATCAGAGCCTTTTCTCTTGGTTCCTCAAAGTCGGCTATATCCTGCTGCATAATTGTAACGTACTTGCTAAGGCCGGCAGCCTTAACGTTTCGTGTTGCAATTTCAACAGCCTGATTCTTAATATCATAGCCATAAACATGGTGGTTGAATTCTCTTTCCTGAGAATCGTCGTTATAAATGCTCTCGAAGAGTTCCTTGTCGAAATCAGGCCACTTCTCGAACGCAAATCCCTTGCGGAACACGCCCGGAGCAATATTCAGAGCGATGAGCGCAGCCTCGATAGGTAGAGTTCCGCTACCACACATAGGGTCGATAAAATCGGTTGATCCGTCCCAGCCTGCCATCATCAACATTCCGGCAGCAAGAACCTCGTTAAGAGGAGCCTCTACAGCCTCCTGACGGTAGCCGCGGCGGTGCAGACTTTCGCCCGATGAGTCGAGCGAGAGAGTACACTTGTCCTCGGCAATATGTATATTAAGTTGAATATCCGGATTGCTCAGGCGGACGTTTGGTCTGTCGCCCGTCTTCTCGCGGAAATAATCGGCAATGGCATCCTTAACCTTGTATGCAACAAACTTTGAGTGGCGGAATTCCTCAGAAAAGACAACGGCATCGATGGCGAATGTTGTCTTGTTGTTCAGAAAGTCGCTCCACTCTATTGATTTAACAGCATCGTAAACATCCTCGGCACTCTTTGCCTTGAAATGCTTTATAGGCTTGAGTATTCTGATTGCCGTACGCAAAGCAAAGTTGGCACGGTACATAAGTTCCTTGTTACCTTTGAAAGCCACCATTCTGCGGCCTATCTCAATTTCGTTGGCACCAAGTTGAGTCAACTCCTTAGCCAATACTTCTTCCAGACCTTCAAATGTCTTGGCAATCATTTCAAATTCTTCCATTTTCTATTTTGCTTTTACGTATTTTCGTTATTTGATTTTATTTGCTCTCTTTGCTTCGGGCTCAACATCCTGCGTAACCCAAACGTTTGCCCCAATCACCGCGCCTCGTCCTATGGTTATTCGTCCAAGGATTGATGCGTTTGAATACACAACCACATCGTCTTCGAGAATTGGGTGGCGCGGAATGCCCTTTATAGGATTTCCGTCCTTGTCGAGCGGGAAACTCTTTGCACCAAGCGTTACGCCCTGATAAAGTTTTACGTTGTTTCCGATGATGCAGGTTGCGCCGATTACCACGCCCGTTCCGTGGTCGATGGTGAAGTACTCGCCAATCGTTGCTCCCGGATGAATGTCTATTCCGGTTTCAGAATGAGCCATTTCGCTGATTATTCGCGGAATGAGCGGCACTCCCAACAAAAACAGTTCGTGCGCCAGACGATAGTTTACCAACGCCTTTATTACCGGATAGCAACTGATAATCTCGCCGTAGTCCTCGGCTGCGGGGTCGCCGTTGTATGCCGCAATCACATCGGTTGCAAGCACTCGTCTTATCTCCGGAAGTCGCGCAATCAGTTCAGAAGCAATCTCCTTTGCCTTCACGCGGTTGTACTGAACGCACGTCTTGCAGTTGAAGCTCAGTCCAGCCTCGACCTGCTCAACCAGAAGGTCGAACATTCGCTCAACCTTTACGCCGAGCGAGTACTGAACCGTGCGGCTGTTAACCGAGTTCTCGCCATAATATCCGGGAAAGATGATGGCTCTTGCAAGCTCAATAATCTCGTTCAGAATTTTTCCCGACGGCAGGGGAGTGCCGTCCTCGTGCTGATGGAACAAGTCTTTGAGCGAGTTCATGTCGCTCAGTTGTTCCACGCTTTTTACGAGTATCTCAATATATTTACTGTCGTCCATCTTAGTTTTTGTTTATGTTAAGACTTTCGGCACTTACAATCTTGTATAGTTTGTCGCTTGGGCGAATTTTGTCGGGAACTACGAACGAAACGTGCTGTCCCTTCGTTGCCTTGTCAACAGGCTTCAGGTCTACTCGCAACTCGTCGGCATTCAGATACACGGCTCCGGTTGTTGGACCAGTTATCAGGAGTTTGTCGCCCTTGTTTAGTTCGCCTGCCTCGACCTTAAATTCAGCCACTCCAATCTTGCTGAAATATCTGATTCCCTTGGCAATATATACTTTTCTCTCGGTAGCCTCAGAGCCGTAGTGTCTGCTCCATTCGCCGAGTTTCTGGCCAAGATAGTATCCGTTCCAGAATCCGCGGTTGAAGACGGTTACGAGACGGGCGTCCCACGCGTCTTTCTTCTCTTCGGTAAAAGTTCCGTCGATAACGCTGTTGATAGCCTCGTTGTAGCAACTGACAACGGTGTGGACATATTCCGGACCTCTGGCGCGGCCTTCAATCTTCAAAACTCTGACGCCAGCCTCCATCAGTTCATCCATAAAGCGGATTGTCTTCAGGTCTTTAGGGCTCATTATGTACTTGTTGTCAACCTCGAGTTCAATATCGCTCTCTCTGTCTTTTACGATATATCCTCGACGGCAAACCTGCATGCACGCGCCTCGGTTTGCGCTGCGGTTCATGTTGTGCAGACTGAGATAACACTTGCCCGAGATTGCCATGCACAATGCTCCGTGGCAGAACATCTCGATGCGAATAAGCTCGCCCTTCGGTCCGCAGATATTCTGTTCGATAATCTGATCGTAAATTTCGCGAACCTGCTTTAGGTTGAGTTCGCGCGCAAGAACAACTACATCGGCAAACTGAGCATAGAACTTAAGTGCCTCGATGTTCGAGATGTTCAGCTGGGTAGAAAGATGAACCTCCTGACCAACTTTGTTGCAATAAGCCATCACTGCCACATCCGATGCGATTACAGCCGAAATTTTGGCCTCCTTTGCAGCATCAATAATCTGACGCATGAGCACAAGATCCTCACCGTAGATAATAGTATTAACAGTCAAATAACTCTTCAATCCATTATCCTCACAAATCTGAGCCATCTCTTTCAAGTCGTTAATCGTGAAAGTGCTGGCAGAATGCGATCTCATGTTCAGGTTTTCTATACCAAAATAAATAGAATCTGCTCCTGCTTTTATTGCCGCTGCTAATGACTCCCTTGAGCCAACCGGCGCCATAATTTCAAAGTCCTTACGAATCATACATGTACAAATAACGTTGCAAATTTAATCAAATTCTTTGATAATCGACATATTATAATGTACAAATCAACTTTCTACGCTTGCATAATTTGAATAAAAGGCGTATTTTTGCGCCACTAAAACCTATTTGTTCATGACTATAAGACAATCAAGACATACATTTGCAACTTTGCTTTTACTGAGCACGATGGTATGCCACGCCGGAATTCCGTGGAATCCGTTCAAGAAAAAGGCAAAGAAAGACTCTATAAAATCCGAAATCATTACATCGCAGAAATGCAACAACGAGTTTCTCGACTCGGCTGCCGTAATTGGCATTGTTGACAATGCCATTGCCATGAAAGTAAGCCCTTGGCAGAATGATTTCAGAATACCCCCATTAGACACTCTTGAGTTTTGCGGCGAGAAGATAAGCATGAGCAGATACGACCTGCGCGAACGTCTTGACCGTGAGTTGCTTGCATTCCAGTACGGACACACAAACACGATGCTCACCATAAAACGCGCCAACCGCCTGTTTCCGATAATCGAGCCTATCCTTGCCGAAAACAACATTCCCGACGATTTCAAGTATCTGATGTGCATAGAAAGCAGTTGCAACATCTTTGCACGCTCAACCGTAGGTGCATGCGGCTTGTGGCAGATTATGGAAGCCACAGCCAAGGAGCACGGACTTACAGTAAATGAGATGGTTGACGAAAGATACGACATTGAAAAATCGACCAAGGCGGCATGCGATTATTTTCACAAGGCCTACGACAAATATCACGACTGGCTGACGGTGGCGGCAAGTTACAACGCCGGAATGGCTCGCATCACGCAACAACTTGAACGCCAGCAATGTAAGACGGCACTCGACCTTCACATAAACGAAGAGACTTCGAGATACATGTTCCGCATTCTCGTAATGAAGAAATTCTTCGAGAATCCAAAAGAATTCGGCTTCAAAATCAGAAATATAGACCTTTATCCGCCAATGGAATATACAGAGGAGTATGTTTCGGAGATGGACAACTGGGCTGATTTTGCCTTGGGACAGGGAATCAACTATTCCGACCTTCGTCAGGCAAACCCTTGGATAAGAAATATTTATCTGAAGCAGGAGAAAAAGTCATCGTCATCAGCAAAGAAAAACCGACATCACAAACAGTCGCGCAGCAAGAAAAGTCGCAGCCGCAACCGAAAGAGCCGCCACAGCAAGAAACTCGACGATGTGAGCAATGTTTCATCATCAACTAACGAGTCGGTCTCAACAATAACAGCCGAGGTTGACACAACAAGCAATCCATCGGCAAAAAAATACAAGGTGCTGATACCAACAAGAGAGTCAATCTACTACAACCCGCAGAAGACAAAGGCTCACAACAAAAATTGGATAACAGAATAAAAAATGAAAATAGGCAATATTGATTTGGGAGAACAGCCCGTTGTTCTTGCACCGATGGAAGATGTAACCGACATCGCTTTCCGCCTGAAATGCAAGAAGTTCGGAGCATCGATGGTATATACCGAGTTTGTATCGAGCGAGGCACTAATCCGCTCGGTAAACTCAACCATGCGCAAACTCACCATAAGCGACGAGGAACGCCCAGTCGCAATTCAGATTTACGGAAGGGAGAAAGATGCCATCGTAGAGGCTGCAAAAATAGTTGAGCAGGCAAAGCCAGATGTCATCGACATCAACTTTGGATGCCCAGTAAAAAAAGTTGCAGGAAAGGGCGCAGGAGCCGGTATGCTACAACACCCCGACAAGATGATCGAGATAACCAAGGCGGTTGTAGATGCCGTGAATCTGCCCGTGACCGTAAAAACCCGACTTGGTTGGGACAGCGAACACAAAATTATTGTAAATCTTGCCGAGCAGCTTCAGGACTGCGGAATTAAGGCACTCACAATACACGGACGCACGCGCGCCCAGATGTACACCGGCGAGGCCGACTGGACTCTGATTGGCGAGGTTAAGAATAATCCGCGAATGCATATCCCTATTATCGGAAACGGCGATGTAACCACTCCCGAGAGAGCAAAGGAATGTTTCGACAAATATGGCGTCGATGCCGTGATGATTGGTCGCGCCACCTTCGGCAATCCTTGGATTTTCAAAGAAATCCGCCATTTTCTCGACACAGGCGAACATCTCGAGCCGCTTTCATTCAGTTGGAAATTGAATGTTCTGCGCGAAGAGGTTCTCGACAGCGTAAACCGTCTCGACGAGATTCGTGGAATACTTCACATCCGTCGTCATCTTGCGGCCTCTCCGTTGTTCAAAGGCATTCCCGATTTTCGCCAGACACGCATTGCCATGCTTCGCGCCGCAACCGTAAAGGAATTGTTTGACATTTTCGATGTGATAGAAAAGCAACTCGGCGATAATTAAAGATAGCCAAATATCAGATTTAAAGCTTATAACTATCAATAAAAACAAAAAGAAAAAAATCTTCAAAAAAAGGAACTTGGCAAAGAAAAAATTTCCAACTTTTTTGAAGATTTTTTCGTAAAAATATTGCAAATCTCAAAAAAATACGTAAATTTGCATCGTGTTTTTCATAGTATTAGATTTAAGGTTAACAAGGTTGGGTGCAGGCGTGCACCCTTTTTTTATGCCCTAATTTCTGATAAAAAATAAGTCGCTCGCCCAACTAAGAGCGAACGACTGTATTACTGATTATTAGCTATAGCTTACAGACCAAAAGCCTGTTTTATTTTGTCAACATAATCAAGTTTTTCCCAAGTAAAGAGTTCAACCTCAATCTCCTTTGTTGGAAGATATCTTGAGGTGAACACCTTCTTCACAACCTCTGGCTGACGTCCCATGTGACCGTATGCAGCAGTCTCTGTGTAGATAGGATTTCTCAACTTCAGACGCTCCTCGATAGCCTTTGGACGCATATCGAACAGTTCATCAATCTTCTTTGCAATCTCGCCGTCGGTCATGTTAACATTGCTGCGACCATAAGTGTTCACATAAATGTTAATTGGCTTTGCAACACCGATGGCATAACTAACCTGAACAAGCATCTCGTCGGCAACTCCGGCAGCAACCATGTTCTTTGCAATATGGCGTGCAGCATAAGCAGCGCTACGGTCAACCTTCGAAGGGTCTTTTCCTGAGAATGCTCCACCACCGTGAGCACCCTTGCCTCCGTAGGTATCGACAATAATCTTACGGCCAGTAAGACCAGTATCGCCGTGAGGACCGCCGATAACGAACTTTCCGGTTGGATTTACATGATACTTGATGTCGCCATAGAACAACGACTGTACCTTCTTGTTCTTAATCTTCTGAATTACGCGAGGCATCAGAACGCCGATAACATCTTCCTTAATCTTTGCAAGCATAGCCTCGTCGTTGTCGAACTCATCGTGCTGAGTTGATACAACAACCGTGTCGATGCGCTTTGGCTCGCCGTTATCATCATACTCGATAGTAACCTGACTCTTCGCATCCGGGCGGAGATAAGTCATAATCTTGCCTTCCTTGCGGATGTCAGCAAGAACACGAAGAATAAGATGCGCAAGGTCGAGAGCCAGAGGCATATAGTTCTCGGTCTCGTTAGTGGCATATCCAAACATCATACCCTGGTCGCCAGCGCCCTGCTCCATTGGCTCTTCGCGCTCTACGCCACGGTTAATATCGGCACTCTGCTCATGAATAGCAGAAAGTACGCCACAAGAATCGGCCTCGAACATATACTCACCCTTTGTGTAGCCGATGTTGGTAATGGTGCGGCGAACCACATCCTGCAAATCGACATACGCATCACTTTTTACCTCGCCAGCAAGAACCACCTGACCGGTAGTGACAAGTGTCTCGCATGCAACTTTTGATGTTGGGTCGAATGCCAATAGCTCATCAAGAACTGCATCTGAAATCTGGTCAGCCACCTTGTCTGGGTGACCTTCAGAAACCGACTCGGAAGTAAATAAATATCCCATTACAATAAAATTTAAAATCGTTAAATAATTATTACATGGGGAGAGAAATTGGGGAGAAATGCAACATAGCAGATAAATCCCGCTACGATTTTAGCATTTTTTTTCGTGGTTGCAAGCAGCCCAAATCTGTCCACATTTCTAAAGCGGCTGCAAATATACATCATTTTTATCAAACTTTATACATATCTTCCATTTTTTTTATCTATCTTTGCAACCGATATAATATATTATATAATAACGTTTTAGAAGATATGAAAAAACTGCTTTACTTGCTTACGGGCATAGTGGCAACCACATTCACTGCCTGCGTAAGCATGAATGAAGATAACTTCCCTTCGGGAAGAGAATTGTCGGGAGACGAAGGTATCCTTGTCTATGATGTTGCATGTCCTGATGATGCCCTTAACTTTATGGATTTGGAATTTACATACGTTGATTTCGACTCTGTATCGCTAAAGACTGTTACCAAGACTGAGCGAATAAGCAAACGCAGCGAAAACAGCAATGTGTTCTATCTTATTATCGGCAGCGGACGACAAGATACAATAACTAACGAATTGTCTCAGAATACGATAGAGACAGTTTATCTTAACACTAACAACTCAACATATACAAAGGAGTATATGGATCATTACTTTGCATACAGCAAGTTCATAAAAGTACCTTATGGCAGAGAAGGCTTTGAGTTGAGCGTGAAATATACAACAAAGACTGGCGGCGAGATTGCATTGACCAGGAAGTCTGATGAGGGCGAGATAACTGCTCTTATTGGTCGCGCAAGCGGTCTTATTCACCGCCGTGCAGCAAACGATGGTCTTACACAGCTCGACTATCCTCCATTCCTAGTTTACGGTCTTGCAAACATTGCACCAGAAAATGCAGCAAGTTACCTAAGATCGATGGAAGACTATGATTGGTTGAACTCATACGCTACATTCCCATCATACGAGTTTGCAAAGACTCACAAATATATAATGTCGAGCGTAAAAGCATACGAAGATTGTTACGGTGTAAACTACACTCAGAAGAACGATCTTAGCAAACTTTTGCAATAAATTATTTTACAAGATAAGATGATAATCCCTCTGTTTGTTTTCTCAAACGGAGGGATTTTTATTTATAAACAACCTAAGACCTAAAATTTTTTTCTTTAGGAATACTAATCAGAAGAATATTTGCACCATACACATTTATTTATAATACACAAGTTCGGCATAAGTAATTAATCTATAACATGTAAAACAAAGAATCATTATGCAGAAAAAGCCTAAAAAAACTTCAAACTACGGTGGTAGTAAGTTTCAAATAAGCCGATAGCAAGGAGGTAACAAGGGGATAGTAAGCCGGAAAGTAAGGAGAAGATACGGGGTAGGAACGGAGTAGCTACGGGGTAGGTTCGGGCAAGGTACGTCCAAGATACGTTCAAGGTACGAGGAAGCAAGCCACATATAAGCCATACCTGCTTACTATTATTTAGCAAAGGTATACGATCCATAGCTAATAAAAAGCCATTAATTCCTTTACAAGATAACGTAAAATTTAGCCAAACATAATAGGTCATTAGAAGCCATAAAAATAGTACACCTGATAAAGATATGAAAAATGAGATATGTATAAATGGTGGTCATTAGAAAATACCATTTTCAAAAAAAACTCATTTTCAGATATTTACAAAGAAGATCCTAACAACATATTTTGTTTAAAATCAATACATATTAGAAGAGCTGCATAAAAAAACAGAAACGTCCAAGAATAAAGTCTCTTGAACGTTTCTATTCACGAGTAATATAATTGTAGTTTCTAATGGGTTCTATAGATTTTTTAATTTATCAAAGTAAATATAACTTCGCCCTTCAGTATGCCCAAGTAGTACATTGTACCTGTTGTTGTGTGCTTAGGACTTCCAAGAGCATTTGTCAAGCCATCAACCTTCGAATTCTTCAATCTGTTGTAAGCATTCGTTGCATTAACATAAGGAACAACATCGTCACCCTTTGAATGGTAGAACTTCACCACAGTTGTAGGACTCCAACCTTTTGTAAGGTTGTTTTTCTCAAGACATTCGGAGATTAGTTTGTACTCGTTACTGCTATGGTCGAAGAACTTGCTGCTCATAATCTTAGACAAGCGACGTGAGCCGACCTTCTTCTCAATCATCTCGTTAAGTTCGTCAACCGTATAGTTTTTGCTTGCCACAGCCTGAAGTATGCCAGCATTGAGGAAAGCAGAAGTAAAATAATCCTCAACCTTAACATTCTTCATCAAAGTTGGATAGCCAGCCTTCATACCCATTACGATGAGCGGCAACACACATGGATAAGCAATCTCATCCTGCTGAACGTAAGTGTTCATCGTTGCTGTTGGATCGTAAGGACCGCCGCCACAATAAGTTTTCTTTAACTTAAGAAGCTGCTTTGTAGAGTAGTCGCAATTGTTCTCGATGTACTTCTGAGTGGCGAGGGCTACCGCGCCACCCTGAGAGTAACCGATTGTATAAGTATAATAGTCCTTTTCCATCTTCATCTTCTTAGTCTTTATGAAGGCAAGGGCAGCCTTAACGCAATCTACGTTGTTACGCGCCGTAAGTTCTTCACAAAGGTAAGGATGAGTAAGGTTAGATGTGTAACCGTAACCAATATAATCAGGACATACCACAAGTGCGTCACCACTGCACAGACCTAATGAATAAGGGTCTTTCTGTGATGGACACTCCGAATTGTCGCACATAGTGTAGTGACAATCCAAGCAGATATAGTCTGGGTCATGATAACCGTAGAAGACACCTTTTGGATAAGCAATCTTGGAAGAAAGTTTGATTGTGTTTCCATTAGCATCGACACTATTATAATATAGTGTATAAGTTTCGTACCTCCAAGTAACGCCCCTTGTTGTCTTCACGTTTGCGTCATCAAGCTCAGAGTATATCTCCTCGCCCAATTTGGCACTCTTCTGAAGAAATTCTTTCTTCAGTTGCTCTACATCTTGCTCCTCCTGAGTAAGGCGAGTAACCTTATTACTATTACCGTACAGATGTTCGGCAAATTCCTCAGGAGTGTAAGACGCAGAATCAGCAACCTCGAAAAATACGTCATCAAGTCCAGACATCACGTCTGCTTCTGCCGTCTGTTTTTCATTTTCATAACTTACTTCTGTGTACTCATCATTGGCACAAGAAGTGATTGTAAGCGCAGCAACAAATGCTGCAACATACATGATGTTTCTCTTCATAAAATCTCTAAATTCTTAAATTTAATTGGTATTATAAGGTAAAGCAAGATTGGGTTTAGAACCTTTTTCTTTGTCGGAGCAAATTTACACTATTTGAAATTTTTGGTACAATATTATCGAATCATTAAATTAGTAAAATCGATTCATGTATAATATTTGAACAGATTTTACCAATTTTATGCGTTAAAAATCCTATTATTTATGTTATTATTACTTATTTTTGTAGCAGTTTTTATATTTAAATAAACTATAATTGAACAAACAATGGATAGAATTGTAAAAGTTATTCGTTATTTTATTTTATTTAATGTGCTATTTGGCGCTTTAAAAGGTGTGAATATTAAAGCACAGACAAATACAATAACATGGGACGAATTTGTACAACAACTGATTGACGACGATGAATCGGAAACACAAGGAGTTGAAACATTGGTAGAACAACTTTATGAAATCTACAACAACAAGATTGACATAAACAAGGCTACCCAGAACGACCTGAGACAACTTCCATTCATCGACGAGAAGGACATTGAGAACATTTTGCAGTACGTTTATGTGTACGGTCCTGTGAAATCGCTGTCAGAACTTCAACTTGTTAACAAACTCGACTACAAGAAACGAACCTTTCTCGAACTATTTCTGACTGCCTCTAACAACACCACTACCGAGGTGACCTACCCATCACTCAGGCAGATTTTGAAATACGGAAGAAGCGAACTGGTGGCTCGCACCGACATCCCGTTAGGGTACAAGAAAGCTGGATACAAGCATTATTCGGATAGTATTCTGAAGAAATATCCGAACAGAAAGTACAACGGAAATGCTCTTTATCACAGCATAAGGTACAACTTCCATTACAAAGACAATCTTTACCTTGGTTTCACGGCAGAGAAGGATGCCGGAGAGCCTTTCTTCAAAGGCAGCAACAAGACGTTCGACTTCTATTCGTTCTACTTGATGCTTCAGAACATCGGAATTGTTAAGCGAGCAATAGTTGGCAGATACAAACTCTCGTTCGGACAAGGATTGGTTCTGAATTCGGGCTTTCAGTACGGAAAAAGTTCGGCGTTACACTCGCTTAACAACAACGGCGGAATAAAGAAACACTCATCGACAAGCGAATACGGATTTTTCACAGGCGCGGCAGTTACTATTAACAATAAACACTATGAACAGACTGTTTATTACAGTTATCAACCTATGGACGCTACGCTGACAAACGACTCGTTGATAAGTACGATAAAAGATGACGGACTTCACAGAACCAAATCAGAAATTGACAAAAAGCATAACATATATAATACACTTGCAGGCAGCAACATAACATTTACTTTCAACAATTTTAAGGTTGGAGCAACGTTTGTTTACAACCATTTCAACACGGCGTTTAAAGAACCGACCTTATATTATAAGGAATTCGACCCGGTTGGAAGCACTTTTTATAACGGTAGTGTTAATATTGAGTATGTTAACAGATTTGTTAATTATTCGGCAGAGATAGCAACTTCAAACAGCGGAGGAATAGCCGCAATAAACTATATCAACATCTCTCCAGTTCTGGGATGGAACATTGTGTGCATCCCTCGGTTTTACTCGTACAGATACAATGCCATCTATTCTAACTCATTCTCGGCAGGAAGCAAGGCAAAGAACGAGAGAGGATTGTATCTGGGCACGACTTTCGACATAAACAGATATTTCAAGCAAGAACTCTACGGCGACTGGTATTATTTTCCGAAGCCCAAATATCTGGTAACTGCTTCATCGCACGGAACAGATGTATATTCGCTTACAACGTGGGAGCCAACACGAAGTTTCAGTCTGTCGGCAAGATACAGAGGAAAACGCAGTCAGAAGGACTACAAGATTGACAAAAACGAAAAAGTTCTGGCAACATATTGGCTTCACACAGCCAGACTTCAGGGAACGTTGAGCGTTAGTCAGTTTAAGTTCAAGACAACAGGCTCATACAGCCTTTACAGGTCTAAATACACATCGAGCAGAGGCTTTCTTGTTCAGCAGAGTGTAGGCTATGCAACGAAGAACAACAAGTTCAAGACAAATCTCGATGCTACTTTTTTCAACACCGACGACTATGACAGCCGAATCTATGCATACGAGCATAATTTGCTTTATACCTTCTCTTATCCTTCGTTCTACTCGCACGGCATGCGCTATGCACTTACAAGCAAATACACTCCGCACAAAAATATCAGCATTCTTCTTAAGGCTGGAATGACTAGGTATACCAACAAAGATAAAATAGGCAGCAGTCAGGAAGAAATAAATTCCAATCACAAGCAAGACCTTCAGGTACAAGTAATGTATAAGTTTTAGAAAAATAACTATTTATTGTTTTATTCTCGCTAAAAAATTATACATTTGCAACGAAATGCGTGAGTTTATTAAAAATATAGTGCTTATAGTATTTTTATCACTCTGCCTGCCGGCTACGGCACAGAGCGATAAGGATAAATACGACCCCGGCGAACCTATTGCCGCACCAAGAATAAAGATTGGCAAGTGCTTGTATAGGGGCGATACTATTGCATACGTAGAGTTACAAAACATTTACATCTATCCTAAACTTGTGTTTAAAAATGATAGAGAGATGGCTCGATATTACAAGCTTGTACGAAATGTAAAGAAAACTCTTCCGATTGCAAAGCAAGTAAATCAGACTGTAAAAGAGACATACGAAATTTTGGAGACTCTGCCAAACAAAAAAGCAAAGGACGCTCATATAAAACGCGTTGAGAAAGGAATTAAAGAGCAGTACACTCCGCAAATGAAAAAACTTACATACGCGCAAGGCAAACTGCTTATAAAACTGGTTGACCGAGAGTGTAACCAGCCAGCATACGAACTTATAAAGGCGTTTATGGGATCATTCAAATCGGGATGCTATCAGGCATTTGCCTCGGTTTTCGGCGCAAGTCTGAAGAAAGAATACAAATCCGAAACAGATGACAGACTCACAGAACGAGTTGTTCTTCTGGTTGAAAACGGACAGTTATAAAAAAATAAAATGAGTATCAGAATTCTGAAACTCATTTTATTTTGTATTCACCTAAAGTTAGCAGAGCCACTATTTTATTTAAATTTAAAATTTTCTTTATACAAAGCGAAACGTATACAACAAGAACGCTTAATGGTAATGCTATCAACAACTGCATAAAAATGGATGAATATGGTATAATTGACTCAATCCCTACAATTTTATATCCTACAAACGGCACATTATAAAGAAGAAAAGCATGCAAAATGTATATTTCCTTTGTTTGCGAGCCTATATTTATTAAATAAGAATTTATCTTCTTTGGAATTTTATGCAAATACTTCATAAACAAACTCCAGAAGAATAAAATAAGAACAAAAGTCCTAAATTTTACAAGATAATCAAAATACTCATCTTTTATTATACATGACACATCAAAAATAATATTCAACGAAAATAATACTACCAACAAAAGTAGAGTATAGAATACATAATTTTCTTTAAACCAATTATTTACTTTATTGAACTTCCTTAAGAAAACTCCTAACACCAAGAAAGGTAAATAACCAATATTATCAGTTAATATCCAGTAATCGCCAAATACATATAACAGTTTAACGTAAGTTAACATGTTTAATAAAACATACAATAATACAAATTCGGCAAAGAGGATATAGTCATTCTTTATAGAAAGTCTGCTGTTTATATATTGAATAATTACGCAAAACAAATAGAATTTGAATAAAGCATACAAAAACCAATAATTATTCGAAAAATCAGTTTTCCATATAAATGAATACAACAATGACATTACAAATGCAGGAAGAAGCAATTGCAAAAATTTCTTATATATCTGATTCATAGCTTCTTTGGCTGTTATTTTACTGTCTCTATAAATAAAGTATCCAGAGATTGTAAAGAACAATGGCATATGAAAAGCATATATCCAAGTTTGTAAATTAGGTAGGACAATCTGCTTATTCAGATACAAATTAGGAATTACGTGACCTACAACCATCAAGAATATTGCAAAACCACGCAAGGCATCAATGTATTCAATACGCTTCATATATAAACTTAAAGTTAAAATCAAAGCAAGCACATTTACAAATTAATATTAAGTAAATTACAAATTAATATAAGTAAATTACAAATTAATATAAGTAAATTACAAATTAATATTAAGTAAATATGCTTGCCGTTATCTTACTTATTTCTTTGCATCATAAGCATGCTTTGGATAGTCGAGAGTGTAGTGCAAACCTCGGCTTTCCTTTCTCTCAATAGCCTGACGAGTAATGAGATATCCAACATTTATCATGTTACGCAACTCGCAAATATCCTTTGTTGCTTTTACACGCTTGAAAAGATTCTCAGTCTCTTCATAAAGAATGTCGAGACGAGTCCATGCTCGCTTAAGACGAAGGTCGCTGCGGACAATGCCAACGTATGCGCTCATTATCTGGCCAACCTCTTTAACATCTTGAGCAATAAGCACTTTCTCCTCGTTGGTAAGAGTACCTTCATCGTTCCATTCAGGAACTTGGTTGTTATATTCATATTCATCTATGTGCTCGATGCTGTGCTTTGCTGCTGCATCGGCATAAACAACAGCCTCGATAAGTGAGTTTGAAGCCAGACGGTTTCCGCCGTGCAAGCCTGTGCACGAACATTCGCCAACGGCATACAAGCGCTTGATGCTTGAACAAGCGTTCAAATCTACCTTTATACCACCACACATATAATGAGCAGCCGGAGCAACCGGAATATATTCCTTTGTAATATCAATGCCGATGCTCAGACACTTTGCATATATGTTAGGGAAGTGCTTCTTTGTTTCTTCGGGATTCTTATGGGTTACATCCAAACAAACGTGGTCGAGTGCGTGAATCTTCATCTCGTTATCGATGGCACGGGCAACAATGTCGCGCGGAGCAAGACTCAGACGCTCATCGTACTTGTGCATGAATTCCTCACCATTAGGCAGACGGAGAATGCCGCCGTATCCGCGCATAGCCTCGGTTATAAGATATGCAGGATGAGTCTCAGCCGGATTGAACAGCGAAGTAGGGTGGAACTGAACAAATTCCATATCCTGAACAGTTCCCTTGGCACGATAAACCATAGCAATACCATCGCCTGTTGCAATGTTAGGATTTGTTGTGGTTGAGTAAACGCTTCCTGTTCCGCCAGTAGCGATAAGAGTTACCTTGCTGAGATATGTATCAATCTTGCCAGTATCAGGATTGAGGATATAAGCACCAAAGCACTCAATATCAGGAGTGCGGCGAGTTACCTCAACGCCCAGATGATGCTGGGTTATTATTTCAACGGCAAAGTGATTTTCGAGAATCTCTATATTTTCGTTGGCACGAACGGCGTTCATCAGTCCGCGCTGAATTTCGGCACCGGTATCATCGGCATGATGAAGAATACGAAATTCTGAGTGTCCTCCCTCGCGATGAAGGTCGAACTCTCCGTTTTCCTTCTTGTCGAAATGTACTCCCCACTTAACCAACTCAGCAATCTGCGAAGGTGCATTCTTCACAACCTTCTCGACGGCAGCCCTGTCGCTTATGTAGTCGCCAGCCACCATTGTGTCTTCAATATGCTTTTCAAAATCATCTACCAGAAGATTTGTTACCGAGGCAATGCCTCCCTGTGCCTTAGCGGTGTTTGCCTCCTCAAGTGTAGTCTTACATACGATGGCTACTTTTCCTTTATTAGAACGTGCTACTTTTAAAGCGTAGCTCATACCGGCTACACCTGAACCGATAATTAGAAAATCGTATTTTTTTATCATGATGATAATATAAAGTTGGTGCAAAACTATTAAAAATAGTTGGAAAATTTGTAAATTGCCCGCCAAAATTCACTTATAAAGAACTTATATGAACAGAATATTTCATATTAAAACTAATTTTTACGTCTACATATACATTATAGTACTTGCAATATTAGTTTTCGCAATGTTATGGCACAAGAAACCTTTAATAGCATTACCCCTAGCCGTTATGCTTATTATTATTATCGACAAAACCATAAAAGGCACATACACTATAACCACCGACGGCAATTTAATAGTATATCAAGGCACGTTTAGAAGCAAAATTATATTACCTTTGCAGTCTGTAACAAAAATAGAGCGGATACGAAAATATGGCATCAGCGTAGTGGTTCTGCACTACGACTATTGCAAGCATATAGGACTTACGCCGCTGAAGGAAGACGAATTTATAAGAATGATAGAGAAATTCAACAAAGATAATGATAAAGAGATTCTTTAGCATTTTTATTGCCTTTTTAGCATTTGCAGGTAATACATTTGCACAACTTAAACATAATAATCCATATAACGATTACGAGACCACAGCCGATACCATCGAGACGCTTATCGACCGCATTGACAGCGACGGCAACCTGAAGTGGCCTCAGAACTTGCAATACAAACTTGCAAAACTTATAAAGAGCGACTATCTGCAAACATCGCAGATAGGAATATGCGTGTACGACCTCGATTCTGACTCGCTGCTTTTCAGCGTTAACAGCCGACAACTTTTCCGCCCGGCATCTACCGAGAAGGTTATAACAGCCGTGGCTGCTCTATCGCAACTCGGAAGCTCTTATCATTTCGACACCACACTCTACGGAAAAGGTATTCATTCGGGAAACTCATTCAACGGCGACATTTATATTGTAGGCGGATTCGACCCTGCCTTTGGCGACGTGGAGTTAAACTCGATGGTTCTTGCCGTTCAGAAAACACTCGGAACAAAGGTGAAGGGCAGAATAATAGGCGACATCACGATGAAAGATACTCTGTACTGGGGCGAAGGCTGGTGCTGGGACGACAATATGCCTCGCCTTGTTCCGCTTCTTTACAACCGAAAGGACAATTTCCTGCCTTCGTTCAAAAGCAAGATGAGGGAGAAACGAATAGAATTCTCAGGCTCTTTTAAATACGGAACTTGTCCAAAAGACAGTAGCATGATTCTTGTTAAGAGATGCAGCCACTCTATCGATGACATCCTTACGCAAATGATGAAAAAAAGCGACAACCTCTATGCCGAAGCTATGTTCTACCATCTGGGCAAGACAAGCGGCAAAAAGCAGATTTCTTACAAAGACTCGCAGAAAGCCATAGAGCACACAATAACTCTGGCAGGCTATAATCCTAAGAATTACCGAATTGCAGACGGAAGCGGCGTATCGTTATACAATTATGTATCTCCCGAACTTGAGGTTGGAATTCTGCGATACGCATATCAGCACACCGATATTTATCAACATCTTTACCCATCGCTCCCGATTGCCGGAGTTGACGGTACTCTTGCAAAAAGAATGCAATCAGGCACGGCTTTCAAGAACGTAAGAGCAAAGACCGGAACGGTAACAGGCATCAGCAGTCTGGCTGGTTTCTGCACCGCAAAAAACGGTCATCTGCTTGCCTTCTGCATAATAAACCAAGGAATAATGAAGACTTTCATAGGGCACAGATTTCAGGATAGTGTGTGCCAGATTCTAACAGAATAAAAGAAGAGCGCAGATTTTTATTTTCTGCGCTCTTTTTTTACATATTTTTATCAGGAATTATAATAGCCATTGCAATATACAGCAGCAATGCCGTAAAACACGATGCAAAAGTTATAATAACATAACCTATACGCACAATAGAAACATCTACGTCAAGATATTCGCCCAAACCGCCGCAAACGCCTGCGATTACTCTGTCGTTAGACCTCATTAGTTTCTTCTTCTTCTCCATAATAATATATATTTTTTAGATTCCTAACTTTGCAGAAATGTCAAGCATCTTCTGGATTGGCTTTACTGCCTCTTTTGCCACGCTTTCAGATACCTCTATTACAGGCCACTCATACCTGAGGGTGTTGTAGAGTTTCTCGAGAGTGTTAAGGCGCATGTAGTTGCACTCGTTGCAAGCACAGCCAGCATCATCGGGAGGTGCAGGAATGAATGTCTTCTCGGGGCATTGCTTCTGCATCTCGTGAAGAATTCCGCTTTCTGTAGCTACGATGAAAGTCTTCTTGTCGCTCTTAACAGCATATTTAAGAAGTGCGGCAGTTGAGCCAATAACATCGGCACACTTCTGAACCGCGCCCTTACATTCAGGATGGGCAAGAATAACGGCATCTGGATTATCAGCCTTAAGTTTAAGAATTTTCTCTACGCTGAATTTCTCGTGAACATGGCATCCGCCGTTCCACAAAAGCATTTTTCTGCCAGTAACGGAGTTGATGTAGTTTCCGAGGTTGTAATCGGGGCCGAAGATGAGTTTCTCGTCGGCAGGAAAACTGTCAACAATCTGCTTTGCGTTCGAAGATGTAACCACAACATCGGTGAGAGCCTTTACGGCCGCCGTTGTGTTTACATAAGAAACAATCTTGTATCCCGGATGCTCTTCTTTATACTTTTTCAAATCCTCAGCCTTGCAACTGTCGGCAAGAGAGCAGCCAGCGTTAAGGTCGAGCACAAGCACCTTCTTGTTTGGACAGAGAATCTTGTTTGTCTCGCCCATGAAATGAACACCGCACATCACGATGATGTCGGCATCGGTCTTGGCAGCCCACTGAGCCAATGCCAGAGAATCGCCCACGAAATCGGCAATGTCCTGAATCTCGCCTTCGGTGTAGAAGTGTGCCAAGATGACGGCATTCTTCTCCTTACACATCTTTCTTATTTCAGCCTTTATATCTGTTCCCTCGTTGACGGGTTCGTTTACAAAACCACTTTTCAACCATTCTTCCTTAATCATATTATTATATAATTTTATTTATTTTATTTTGAAGAAAATTTTATGATGATAATGATTGTCTGTTTATATGGTTTAAAAAAAAGCAGCGTTAAAGTTGCTTTTTAGGTTATTGTTTCGGGAGCGAGAGTTATAAAATAATTCTCAACATGCCTAAAGTGCCGTGTGATGGGGCATAAGGCTGATGTTTTCCCTATTTTTAACATAGTGTTAATACGTTGCAAAGTTAAAATCTTTTGCAGAAAGAGGCTAATAAAAATCCAATATTTTTGGGTTTAAATTTCATTTATATTTTTCTTCTAACTTATTTGGATATGTTGTGCCAATGGCTGTATATAATATTTTTCGAAATCGGCAAGAATAGTTGTTTTTTTCTTTTAATAAGTTTTAAATTACTTTTTAACCTCTTTTAAACTATAATTACTATCTTTGCTTCGTCTTTAATTTATTATCATAAAAACTAAACAGCATTAAAATGAAAAAATTATTTCTGTTAGCACTGTTGTTTGTATCGTTGTATGCAAAAGCACAGGAGCCTGAGATTGGTGTAATGCCTGATACTCCTAAAATTGAATGTCATTTTGACAAGTATCTGGCTGCGCCATACTACTTCGACAAGGAGATGGCGAACATTGCTCGAGGTACAATCAAGGAGATTGAATACAAGTCTTTCACCGTTGGAACAACGCGAAAGGCTACAATCTATCTTCCACCAAATTATTCAAAGAAAAAGAAGTATCCTGTTCTGTATCTACTGCACGGAATTGGTGGCGACCACAAGGAGTGGATGCTCGGCGTACCTAATATAATAATGGATAATCTATATGCCAACAAAAAGGCTAAGGAGATGATAATTGTGATGCCTAACGGACGTGCCATTCCTAACGACAAGGCTGAGGGCGATATTTTCAGTCCGGACAAGGTTAAAGGCTTCGAAATTTTTGAGAGAGACCTTTTGACCGACCTTATACCTTATATAGAAAGTAAATTTAATGTTTATACCGACAGAGAGCACAGAGCCGTTGCCGGATTGTCGATGGGCGGCGGACAGTCGCTTAACTTCGGACTCGGCCACATGGATACATTTGCCTATGTAGGAGGTTTTTCTTCAGCACCAAACACAAAGATGCCCGAACAACTTATTCCTGATGTTGCAAAGACAAAGAAGGAGAACAAACTTTTGTGGATGGTATGCGGAAATGAAGACGGCTTGATGTTCAACAGTTCGCGCCTTAAGAATTTCTGCGACAAGAACGAAGTTCCATGTACGCTTATCGAATATCCCGGAGGAAAGCACGATTTTGTGGTTTGGAAATACGGACTTTATAATTTTGCACAACTTATATTTTAAGTAAAAAAAACGAGGAATGAAAATAAACTCATTCCCCGTTTTTTTATTATTTGTTTTCGTTCTCTGCAATGAATTTGAGCAGACGCTCAACGGCTTCTTCTTCCGGAATGTTTTTCTCAATACATTCTTTCTTTTTGTAGAGCGAAATTTTTCCTCTGCCTGCGCCAACATATCCGTAGTCGGCATCAGCCATCTCGCCCGGACCGTTAACGATGCAGCCCATAATTCCAATCTTCAGGCCTTTTAGGTGCGATGTTGCCGCCTTTATCTTGGCTATTGTTTCTTCGAGATTGTAGAGCGTTCTTCCGCAGCCCGGACACGAAATATATTCGGTCTTGCTGGTTCTGAGGCGTGCTGCCTGGAGAATGCCGAATGCCGTGGCATCAACATCATCTGCCGAGAGATTGCCAAGATTAAGAAGCATTATTCCATCGGTAAAACCATCGAACAGAAGCGCGCTCATGTCTGCGGCACTCTCAAGTTGGAAATCGCCCTTCTCTTCCTGGCTTTTGTTGTAATGCTGGAAGAAAACTATTGGGTTTTGCAAACCTTCGCTCATAAGTTGGTGGGCGAGGGCTCGATGCTCGCCAATACGATTTTGGTGATTGCTCTGCGAGATTACCACTACTTCCGGGTGATATTTAAGACAAGCGATAGCCTCGTCGGTGCAAGCCATGTAAGGCAAAAATAAGAATTTAAGCGGTGCCTGACATGCGCTTATGTAAAGCAACTGATCGTAACGGAACACTGGCCATGTGTTAGCCTCGCCGTCCCATCTGTCGGCATCTACGATATAATCCTTGGCTATGCGCTTTTCTGGTGCAGGCAGATTCTGTCCGCAGTAAACATAGTCGGGAGTGAAATCGGCATTGGCAACAGAAGTACGCTTGCCTTCAATGTCGGCAGCAATAACCACCGGCTGGTTGTCTCCGCCAATGTTGCGGACAGCCTTAGTAGCGCGGCGCGATGGCTTTGTAAAGTTGAAGTTCTTGTCGGCAATTCCCGGAATGTACTGATGTCCGGCTCTCTTGCCTATGTATTCAACAAGATGCTTTGCCACAGGAATTTCAGCCTCGGGAGCCTCACTCAGCGAAACTCTAATGGTGTCGCCTATGCCATCGGATAGCAACGCGCCTATTCCAACTGCACTCTTAATACGTCCGTCTTCGCCGTCGCCAGCCTCGGTAACTCCAAGATGGAGTGGAAATTTCATATTTTCCTTCTGCATAACTTCGACCAAAAGACGCATACTCTGCACCATAACTACGGTGTTGCTCGCCTTTATCGAGATTACCACATCGTTGAAGTTTTCTTTTACGCAGATGCGAAGGAATTCCATGCAACTTTCAACAATGCCTTCGGGAGTATCGCCGTAGTGGCTCATTATTCTGTCGGAAAGCGAGCCATGGTTTACACCAATTCTGATGGCTGTGTGATTCTCCTTACATATATTAAGAAAAGGTACGAACTTTTCTTCAATCTTCTTTAGTTCCTGAGCATATTCCTCTTCGGTATATTCAAGATGCTTGAATGTGCGGGCGGCATCTACGTAGTTGCCCGGATTTATTCTCACTTTCTCGGCATAGAGAGCAGCCACGTCGGCAACGTGAGGGTTGAAGTGAACATCGGCAACCAAAGGCTGATTATAACCTTGTGCACGCAGTTTTGCGTTGATGTTCTTTAGGTTTTCAGCCTCTCTTACGCCTTGAGTTGTAAGACGGACAAGTTCGCCGCCGGCATCGATAATGCGCTTGCTCTGCTCAACGCAAGCATCGGTATCCATAGTAGACGTGTTTGTCATGCTCTGAATCCTTACGGGATTTCCGGCACCAAGACACGTGTTTCCTACATGAACCTCTACAGATTCTCTTCGCGAGTAGTTAAAAAAATCTGTTTCCATTTAGTTACACTTGAACTTATATTTTATTTCGCTCAACTCCTTGTTGGCATTTACAATCTTCTGCTTCAGTCCTTCTTTGTATTCGGCAAGATTCTTTGCTAGATTTTCGTCGGAAAGTGCAAGCATCTCGGCAGCCAGAATTGCAGCGTTCTGTGCTCCGTTCACACCAACGGTAGCCACCGGAATGCCCGGAGGCATCTGAATGATGCTGAGCATAGCGTCGAGTCCGTCGAGCATACCTTTGATAGGAACGCCGATAACCGGAAGGGTAGTGCTTGCTGCGATAACTCCAGGAAGAGCAGCAGCCATTCCTGCGCCGGCAATGATAATCTTTACGCCGCGGCTCTTTGCATTTCGTGCAAACTCTTCAACCTCGTTTGGAGTGCGGTGAGCCGAAAGAGCGTTCATCTCGAAAGGAATCTGCATCTCTTCCAAGAATTTTGCAGCCTTCTCCATAACCGGAAGGTCGGAAGTGCTGCCCATTATAATACTTACAATTGCATTCATATTTATTAAATTAACGTATATTTATAGATTATACAAAACGCACTAAAAAATCCCACGAAGAAGCCTACGATTATCTGTCCAAGCGAGTGCTGGCGCAGAATCATTCGGCTTGTGCCCAACATACCTGCAAATATTATTGCACAGCACATCCACCACGTCATGTTGTATTCGAACGACATGCTGAGTGGAATAAGTCCGCCTATCAGTCCGCCGATGCCAGCCATGTGTGTGCTGATTTTCCACCAAAGGTTGATGGTTATGCAGATTACAAGAACAATCAGTCCTGCCATTATTATTGCGCTCAGAAAGCGTGGCATTGCCAAACTGTACATCAGGTAAAGACATGCAATATAGCATGTTATGGTAAGCAGATAAGGTACAACGCGGTTTTCGCGCTTGCTTGCCTGACGGAGAGTCCAGCCGTTCATCTTTCGGTACAGAAGAATGGCGAATTTTGGCAGAATTATTGTAAAGCTTGCAACCATGCCGAGTACAACAAGGCGGAAGCCAAGCGTAAGCAGGCTCAGATAACTGAATGTGAATAAAATTGCAAAAGCCAGCAACGGCACACACAGTGGTGTGAACATCGTTGATACGAACTTTGCTGTTGTGATTAAGTGTTTATCGCTCATCATCTTTTTATGTTTTTTCGTACGCTGGCAATAGGATAACCCAGTTGTGTACGGTGTTTTGCCACAGTGCGCCGAGCAAGTACAATGCCCTTTTCCTTTAATTTTTCAACAATCTCTTCGTCCTTGTAAGGATTTTCGGTGTTCTCGTTATCAATAATTTCTTTTATCGCGCTGAATACATCTTGAATAGTCTTGCTCTCGTTGTCGTTTGATGTATAAGTGCGTGAATAAAAGTATTTTAGCGGAAGAATCTGACCGTCGAGCGTCTCAACGAAACGAATGTTGCTTACTCGCGAAACGGTTGATATGTCGAGATTTGCAAGTTTTGCCACATCTTCCAGAATCATCGGCTTCAGTTTTGTTTCGTCACATTCAACGAAGAAATCTTTCTGAAGGTCGAAGATTGCCTTCATCGTCTTGTAGAGAGTTAGTTCTCTCTGTCTGAGCATCTCTATGAGGTTTCGCGCGTTCTCAATCTTTTGCTTTTTGTTGTTGAGCCACTGCTTGTCCTGCTTGCTCTTGTCCTTCTTTTCCTCGATGTACTTAATTTCTCTCTGAACCTCGGGATTAAGTTGAACCTGCGGAATGTGACTGTCGTTAAGCACGACGTAAACTTCACCTTCCGAGTTTTCTTTTATGATGAAATCGGGCTCGGCAAGTGCGCTTCCGTGGTCGGCAAGTCCTTCTTCAGAACTTAGCGGAGCTGGAATGAAGCGCGTGATGTGCTGTCTGATTTTGTTACGCGTTTCGTCGTCAATCTTGAGGCGTTGCTGAATGATGTCCCATCGCTGGTGCAGAAAATCGTCGTACATCTTTTCGAATATTGCGATGATGTATTTTCGCAGAGATTCTTTCTCGGCGGTGTCGGCATGCATTCGTTGCGCCTGAATAAGCAGACTTTCCTGATAACTCCGCGCGCCAACTCCGGCTGGGTCGAACTCCTGAAGAGTCTCAATCATGTCGAGAATATCGTCTTCCGAAGCGTTTATGTTCTGCTCAACATTCAGTTCGTACGATAGTTTGTTGAGCGGCGTAAGCAGAAGTCCGTTATTCTCGAGCGAGCCGATGATGTATCGCAGAATAGTGCTTTCTTTTTCTGTCAGATTGTATTCGCCCATCTGCTCAACTAGGAGGTCTATTTTCGAGTTCTCGTTGTCTGGCTCAGAGCGATATGAACTCTTTTCCGAGTCGCCCGTCGTACCCTTCGACAGCGGTTCGCCGTCATCGTCCTTCATGTATTCGTCAACGATGTCGTCCTTCTCCTTTATATCCTCGCTAACCGTGTCGCCGTAGTTGTCGGGCACATTGTCGTTATCGTTCTGATTACAAAGAGCTTCGTTTTCATCAACAGCGTTCTTCACCCACTCTTCCATACCTGCCGACGGTATTTCAAGAAGGTGGGCGAATTGAATCTGCTGTGGGCTTAGAATCGTGGTCTGTTTCTGTACCAGCCCTTGCCTTATTTCTGCTCCTTGTTTCATACAATGTGCAAAGATAGTGCAATTTTTAGTAATTGAAACTACTGCCGCCTAAGAATTCTCTTAGAAGTGATGTAGGAGGAAGATTTTTGCCTTCGATGCTTCGGATGTTAAGCAAGAATCTGAACAGGCGGAACGCATCGGCATACTCAGGAGAGTTCTCTGGCACGTTGATGAGCGCAGGAATAGCCTGATTGCGGATTACGGCAAGTTCGAACAGAAGTGCGCTGTTGAACATGGCGTCGGCATTCTCTTGATAAGGGAAAATCCACTTGTCCTCGCCTGCTCTTACGCTCGGCCAGCGGCGTATTGTCTCCTGAGCCGGACAGCCGCGGTATTTTGTGTCGCGGATGATGCGGCGTAGCAGACGGTTGTCGGTAGTTGGAATATAGTTGTGCTCGTCGAGCAGGATAGATGTAAGGGCAGACACATATACGCGGAACTTGTTCTCTTCTGGAATCTGCGATGTCAGTTCGGGATTAAGTCCGTGTATTCCTTCAAGCACGAGGATGTTGTTCTCGTTCATCTTTATTTTCTTGCCCTTGAACTCACGCTCACCTCTTTCGAAATTGTATGTTGGAATCTCAATCTCCTTACCGTCAATAAGTTCTTGCAACTGTTTGTTGAAGAATGGAAGGTCGAGTGCGTAGAGCGATTCAAAGTCGTAGTCGCCTTTCTCATCCTTCGGAGTCTGCTCGCGGTTCACGAAGTAGTCGTCGAGCGATATTGCTATCGGGATTATTCCGTTTACTGCCAGTTGCACGCTAAGACGCTTGCTGAATGTTGTCTTTCCGCTTGATGACGGACCGGCGATGAGGATAACCTTAACGTTTCCGCGAGCAACAATCTGGTCGGCAATCAGCGAGATTTTCTTTTCCTGAATAGCCTCGCTCACGGTTATTAACTGACTTGTAAAGCCCTGTTCACAGGCTATGTTAAAATCGCCAATTGTGCTGATGTTAAAGATTTCCTGCCTCTCGTGATGCTCCTTGAACAGTTTGAACATCTTGTCCTGTCTGATGATGTTTGGCAGCTTGCTCGGATTCTTTGGGTCGGGAGTGCGCACAAGTAATCCGTCGTAGTACGAATCTATTGCATAAAGATTCACCATTCCGGTTGAAGGCAGAAGCGAGCCGTAGTAGAAATCTACATAGTCGCCTAACTTGTGATAGGCTGACATAACGCTCTTTATTGATTTCAGAAGTTTTACCTTGCTCATCAGTCCGCGCTCCTCGAACAACTTTATAGCCTCTTCGGTTGTACATTCTATGCGCTCGATAGGAATGTTGGCATCGATAACCTTCTGCATCTCGGTGCGGATTGTGGCGATGTCGTCTTCGGTAATGGCACGACCGATTACCAGTCGGCAGTAAATTCCTTTCGAAACAGGATTTTCAATAATTATACGTCCGTCTGGAAAAATATCAGAAACAACCTTGCACAGAATCATCAGCACGGTACGAGTATATGTTCGCAGAGCCGAAGGGTTGGTAAGGTCGAGAAACTTTACGAGTTTATCTTTGTAACACTCGTAAACAAGCGATTTTTCCTTGTTGTTAACTATGGCACTTATTGGTCCGTATTCCATATTCAGACCAGTTGCCTTGTATATGTCCATCAGATTGCTGCAAATCGGAACTTCGAAAGTTTTGCCGTTATTAACGCAGTGGATTTTAATATTACGGTTCATCAATAAAATGGTTTTATTCTTTAGTTTTCAAATTTTGCGAGTGAAATTATAAAATAAAATTGAAAATTGCACTATCTTTGCCGAGATTTTTTTGTATGAACAGTCTAAATCCTAACATAGAAACCGACAGTCTGACTGGCGCACACCATTTAGAGCGCCTCGATTCGGCTGAGCTTGCATACATAAAGGCTATGCAAGACAGGGCTTATCGCGACAGTATGGCAAATCTGCCGTCGTCAGGTCCGCTGATTAACATTGTCGAGAAGCACGATTCTATTCAGAATCTGCACGTTCAGGTAGGAAAACTGAAGACTTATTACAAAGATAACTACTTTTCAAACAGCGAGTTCTATACCGAGGCAAAGGCTTCGAACATCGACGGAATGTCGGGCGACCCTGTGCACTATCATCTTATGGCCGATGATGCCATAACGACTATTGTTCTGATGTGCTTCTTCCTTCTGTCGCTCGTTTTTGCCAACGGAAAGCGTTTTCTGCTTCAGCAGATAAAGGAATTTAATGTTGTCAGAGAGAGATCGAGCATCTTCTCAATACACAGCGGTTCGGAACTACGATTCCAGATGTTCCTTACCTGCCAGACGATATTCATCCTTGCTGTTCTGTTCTTTGACTATACGATGGACAGTTTTCCCGAGGTGTTTCAGAATACATCGCCATACGTTCTTCTTGGAATAAACACGGGAGTATGCATTGCGTATTTCTTCTTCAAGTTCTCAATTTACTCGTTCGTTAACTGGGTTTTCTTCGAGCGTCAGAGACGAAGAATATGGCTTGAGTCGTACTGGCTCGTAGTGTCGTTGACTGGACTCGTAATGTTCCCGCTCCTGCTTCTTATTGTGTATTTCGACCTCTCGATTAAAAATGCATTTATATACCTGTCGATAAGTTGGATTTTATCCAAAATGATGCTGTTTTACAAGGCTTATAGCATCTTTTTTAGCAAAAAAGGCGGTATTTTGTATTTAATTATGTACTTTTGCGCACTCGAACTGATGCCGGCTGCCTTTTTGTGGCAGGCTTTGGTGTTAGCAAATAATAGTTTGATTATAAAAAATTAAATGAAAGTAAGTAAGATACTTGTTTCGCAGCCTAAACCAACTTCGGAGAAGTCACCCTACTTCGATATTGCTGCAAAACACGGGGTCGAGATTGTATTCCGCCCCTTCATTAAGGTAGAGGCCGTTACTCCGAAGGAGTTCCGCCAGCAGAAAATTTCCATACCCGACTACACTGCTATAGTTTTTACTTCACGTCATGCAATCGACCATTTCTTCGGACTATGTCAGGAAATGCGTATTGAAGTACCCGAAACGCTGAAGTATTTCTGCATTACAGAAACCATAGCATTGTATATCCAGAAGTATGTACAGTACCGCAAGCGCAAGGTATTCTTCGGAAAAACCGGAAAGATTGACGACCTTCTTCCATCTATGATAAAGCACAAGACAGAGAAATTCCTTATACCTATGTCAACTGTTCACACCGACGATATTGCCAACATGATGGAAAGCAATGGTCTTAGCCATGCCGAAGCCGTTATGTACCGCACCGTGAGCAACGACTTTACCGAGGATGAGGCTTTCGACTACGACATGCTGCTGTTCTTCAGCCCTGCCGGAATCGACTCTCTGAAGAAGAACTTCCCAGACTTCAAGCAGAACGATATAGCCATTGCAACATTCGGACCTACAACGGCAAAGCACGCAAAGGATTCTGACCTTCGCGTTGATGTTGAGGCTCCAACAAAGGAATGTCCGTCAATGACTGCAGCGCTCGACAAATTCTTGTCAGAACTGAAGTAGTTTGATGAACAAACTTAACGGATTTTGTAAAGAGGAACGCCTCTGCAGCAAGAAACTGATAGAAGAACTGTTCTCGAGTGGCAGCAAGTCTGTATCAGTTCACCCGATACGGGCTGTGTATCGGATAGGCAGATATTCGTCTGATGCAACGGTCTCTGTAATGATGTCGGTATCGAAAAGGCATTTTCACAATGCCGTAGACCGCAACAGGGTTAAGAGACAACTGCGCGAGTCGTACCGACTGCAAAAGTCTGTTTTACTGAAGGCATTCAAAACGCATCCCGAAGACCGCATGATAATTTCCTTCATCTGGCAGGATGATAAGAAATACGACACCGAGGCGGTTATGAACAAGATGAAGGTGGTGCTTCAGATATTGGCAGAAAAGGTTGCAAAGAAATACAGCCTTGACGAGAAAAATAAGGATGAACAAGGTAATTAGAATAGTAAAGAAGGTGCTGTCGCAGTGCCTTCTTTATCCTATATATTTCTACCAAAGGGCAATATCGCCGCTTCTGCCACCTTCGTGCAGATTCACGCCAACGTGTTCGCAATATGCCGTCGAGGCTATACGCAAGCATGGTCCGTTCTACGGATTGTATCTTGCCATCAGGCGCATACTTAGATGCCATCCTTGGGGAGGCAGCGGATACGACCCTGTGCCATAAGTTAAAGACTATGAATGTTTTATACGATATACATACCCATAACGACTGCGATTATGAGAATGTTATATCCGTACGCAATGTATTTGTTTCGAACAGCATTCCAACCGAGTTGCCGACGCTTTACAGCGCATCGGTTCACCCGTGGTATGTTGGTCGCGACTGGAAGAAACTTCTGGAAGAAAACACTGGCATGATTGAGAAGTCCGCTTTCATTGGTGAGTGCGGACTGGATAAACTACGCTCGCATCTTGACATAGACGAGCAGATTCTTCTGTTTTCAGAGATGGCGCAGATTGCCGAACGTATAGGTAAGCCGATGATAATACATTGTGTAAAGGCTTTCTCCGAACTTCTCGAGGTTCATAAGCAGATAAATCCGTCTGTTCCGTGGATTATCCACGGGTTCAGAGGAAAGCCGCAGCAGATGAATCAGCTTATATCCAAGGGAATGTATATCAGTTTCGGAATAAATTTCAATGCCGAGAGCCTTGCCTTGTGCCCAACAGACAAAATTCTGCTGGAGACCGACGAATACGACGGAAGCGTTCTGGATGTGTATTGCAAGGCTTCGGAAGTAACGCATATTCCCTTAGAAACTCTCGTTCAATTTATTGCACATAATTATTTGGAAGTGAAGAAATAAAGTCGTATTTTTGCACGTGATAATGTAAAAAACAATAAAAATAAAATAACTCATTCGATGAATTTTGTTGAAGAATTAAAGTGGAGAGGTATGCTCCATACAATGATGCCGGGTACAGACGCACTTCTTGAAAAAGAAAACATAGCCGGCTACGTGGGTTTTGACCCTACTGCCGATTCTCTTCATATTGGTCACCTTTGCAGTATTATGATTCTCCGTCATTTCCAGAAGGCTGGTCACAAGCCTATCGCCCTCGTTGGCGGTGCAACTGGTATGATTGGCGACCCTTCGGGCAAGAGCACAGAGCGTAACCTGCTTACCGAGGAGACACTCCGCCACAATGTTGAGTGTATAAAGAAGCAGCTTTCAAAGTTCTTGGATTTCGACAGCGATGCTCCAAACAAGGCCGAACTTGTAAACAACTACGACTGGATGAAGGGCTATTCGTTCCTCGATTTTGCTCGCGAGATTGGCAAGCACATCACCGTAAACTATATGATGGCAAAGGACAGCGTGCAGAAGCGTCTTAACGGCGAGGCTCGCGACGGCTTGTCTTTTACAGAATTCACATACCAGCTTCTTCAGGGCTACGATTTCCTTCACCTTTACAAAGAGAAGAACTGTAAGCTTCAGATGGGCGGTTCGGACCAGTGGGGTAACATCACTACCGGAACAGAACTTATCCGCCGTACACTTGGCGCAGAGGCTGAGGCTTTCGCTCTTACTTGTCCGCTTATAACAAAGGCTGATGGAACAAAGTTTGGTAAGACCGAGGGCGGAAACATCTGGCTTAACCGCGAATATACATCGCCTTACACATTCCTTCAGTTCTGGCTCAACGTGAGCGACGAGGACGCAAAGCGATACATCAAGATATTCACAAACCTCGGCAAGGAAGAGATTGATGCCCTTATTGCAGAGCACGACGAGGATCCGGGTCAGCGTAAGCTTCAGAAGCGACTTGGCAAGGAAATCACCGTTATGGTTCACTCTCAGGAAGATTACGAGGCTGCTTTGGAGGCAAGCAACATCTTGTTTGGCAAGGCAACAAAAGACAGTCTTCTGAAACTCGACGAGCAGACTCTTCTTTCTGTGTTCGACGGCGTTCCGCAGTTCGAGGTTTCTAAGGATTTGATTTCGGCAGGCGTTAAGGCTGTTGACCTTTTGGCTGAGCACACACAGTGCTTTCCATCAAAGGGCGAGATGAGAAAGATGGTTCAGGGCGGCGGTGTTTCTTTGAACAAGGAAAAACTCACAGCGTTCGACCAGACAATTACTTCGGACGACCTTCTAAACGGCAAGTATCTGCTTGTTCAGAAGGGTAAGAAGAATTACTTCCTGCTCATTGCGAAATAAAAGAAAATAGGCAAGAATATTTTGCTATATAAAGAAATAGTATTATTTTTGCACCCGATTCTTCCAAAAAAGGGAAGTTCATAGTGATTGTGCTATGGTGTAATGGCAGCACTAGAGTTTTTGGTTCTCTCAGTCCAAGTTCGAATCTTGGTAGCACAACCTCAGAAAAAGTCAGTTTGTTTTTACAAATTGACTTTTTTTGTGCCCACACGAAACTAAAAATGTAATCTATACTTGCCAATTTTTGAGAAAAATTTATTGCGTTTCAAAATTGTTTTAATATATTTGCAACAAACAATGTTTATATAAAATAAATAGAAATGAATAAGTTTTTGAATTTTTCACTCGAAGGTAAGGTAGCTTTGGTTACTGGTGCTTCTTACGGTATTGGTTTTGCCATTGCATCTGCATTTGCAGAGCAGGGTGCAACAATCTGTTTCAACGATATCAATCAGGAGTTGGTTGACAAAGGTCTTGCTTCTTACAAGGAGAAGGGCATCAACGCTCACGGCTTTGTTTGCGACGTAACAAACGAGGAAGCTGTACAGAAGATGGTTGCTACAATCGAGAAGGAGATTGGCACTATCGATATTCTTGTAAACAACGCTGGTATCATCCGCCGCATCCCAATGCACGAGATGGAGGCTGCTGATTTCCGTCGTGTTATCGATATCGACCTTAACGCTCCATTTATCGTTGCAAAGGCAGTTCTTCCTTCAATGATGAAGAAGCGTGCTGGTAAGATCATCAACATCTGCTCTATGATGTCTGAGCTTGGTCGCGAGACAGTTTCTGCTTATGCAGCAGCAAAGGGTGGTTTGAAGATGCTTACTCGTAACATCTGTTCAGAGTACGGCGAGTACAACATCCAGTGTAACGGTATCGGCCCGGGCTACATCGCTACTCCACAGACTGCACCTCTTCGCGAGAAGCAGGCTGACGGCAGCCGTCACCCATTCGACTCATTCATCTGCGCAAAGACTCCAGCTGGCCGTTGGTTGGATCCACAGGAACTTACAGGTCCTGCTGTATTCTTGGCTTCTGAGGCTTCAAATGCAGTGAACGGTCACATCCTTTATGTTGATGGCGGTATCCTTGCATACATCGGCAAGCAGCCTAAGTAAAAAAGTCTAAAAAAAGATATTTTTTATATACAGGCGGCAGCGGGGATTTGATGTTTCCGTTGTCGCTTTTTTGCTTTTCTGAATTTATGAAGATACAAGTTTCATTCTTGCTTGTGGGCGCAATTTTTGCAGCGTGCTCGCAACCTCGCACATCAATAGATGTGAAGATTACGAACAAGTTAGACACTTTGCGCAGCAACGAACTGGTTGAGATTCCGTTCAAGCAGATAATAGACGAGTTTGGAGAGAGCGATTCCGTTCAGTTTGTCATCGTTGACAAGGACGGAAAGGAAGTGCCGTACCAGATTTCGTACGACGAGAATGTAATCTTTCCGGTTAGTGTCGGAGCGAATTCGTCGGTTGTATATACCATCAGGCACGGCATTCCGAAGACGATTGAGCCACGCGTTCAGGGGCATTTCTATGCCTTCAGAAACGACGACATAACTTGGGAGAATGAACTTGCGATATACCGATGCTTCGGCCCTACTCAGCAGATGACGAAGGAGCCGAAATACGGTTACGACTATTGGTGCAAGGATACGACCGACCTTGTGAGCGAGGACAGGTATATAAGGGCTTCAGACCCCGAACTGCAAAGCCGTATCGACCTGCTCGAAACGAAGGGACAGATTCGCAAGGCAAAGGCTCTGAAGGATTCGATGGATTTCTATCACGACCACGGAAACGGTCTCGACTGCTTTAAGGTAGGTCGCACGCTCGGCTTGGCTGGCACGGCTCTGATGGCAGATTCGGTTACTCTTATTCCGTCTAATGCTTACAGCACTTACGAGATTCTGGACAATGGTCCGCTGCGATTCACCGTCGCGCTTACTTATCCGCCTATGAAGGTTGATGGCGATTCTTCAATCATCGAAAAAAGAATAATATCGCTCGATGCGGGATGCTATTTCAACAAGGTTCAACTATCGTTCGGCAATCTGAAGGAAGTGAAGAACATCTGCACGGGAATTGTGCTTAACGGAAGGCGCAGAAACAAGATTGAGGGCAGCGTTGACGACGGATTCATGGCTTTCAGATATCGCACGCAGAATTATCCGAAAACGGGCGACATCTATACTGGCGCAATCTTTGTTCACCCGGTTCTGAGCATTGAGGAAAATCTGTTTAAGACAAGCAAGCAGAGGGCAGAGCACGATGGCAATTTCGGCTATCTGCAAGCCATCTCGCAATACACTCCGGGCGACAGTTTTGTGTATTATTTCGGGGCTTCGTGGAGCAAATACGGATTAAAGTCGTTCGACGAATGGGTAGAGCACATAAGGCAGTTTAACCGCCGACTTATAACGCCGCTGAAAGTATCGATTGTGGAGAAGAAATAGGAAAAAATAAACGCTGAGCCGTAAATTTGCGACTCAGCGTTTTTATTTCTTATGGCATAGGTTTCAAGCCCTCCCATATTACGTTCCATTTTCCGTTTTTCGGGAATCCCGGATTCTCGGTGTTGCAGCCGTCCCAGCCAGCGCACATCAGCGCGACGGTGGTAAGGAGTCCGCCGTTTCCCGGAAGGTATATTCTCAGACGTTCGTCCTGATAGTTATGTCCGCTTACGAGATAGGTGTTTGTACGGTTGTCGAGAAGTATTGCCTCGATGGCTTTCTCTGGCTCTCCCAATCGTGTTGCGTTCATGGCAACCATCGGATAATCCCATCCCCAAGTTTTGTTCCAGTTCCAGTTGGCAATAACCCAGTCGAGCGTTTTCAGCATGCAATTTTTGTTTATCAGATTGTTCATTGGCAATATTCCAACAGCGC
This sequence comes from Bacteroides sp. Ga6A2, assembly GCF_000702225.1. Taxonomy (NCBI): domain Bacteria; kingdom Pseudomonadati; phylum Bacteroidota; class Bacteroidia; order Bacteroidales; family Bacteroidaceae; genus Bacteroides; species Bacteroides sp. Ga6A2. Next base: position 117,045 of record NZ_JNKX01000013.1, read on the forward strand.
CGAGAAGGGCTGGGTGGTCGGATGTGCATCTGATGTCTGAATAAGTTTCTGTTGCGCTTTCGGCTGCGAGATAGAGGCTGTCGCTATTGAATGCCAGAGGCGAGAGTTTCTCAACAAGTTTGTCCCATTCTTTTATGCGAGGCTCGCCGTTCTCTTCTCTCCAGCGGTTGGCAACTTGCATTGCGTAGTGCCAGTATGAAAGTTCGAAAGGAGGATTTACGGTTACGGCAGCCTTTAGTGTTTCTTGTGCCGGGATGCAGCCTTTCAGAATGTAGCGGTCGTGAGCCTTGTCGTAATCGGCAAACGAATACATGAATTTTGCTGTTTCCTGAACAAGATTGTAATATTCGTCCTTGATTGCCTTGTCCTTGCTGTTGCGGTAGAGCAGTTCGGCAAGATAGATAAGGTGCGGCTGTTGCCAGATAAGGAAACTTCCAACGTTGCTTGGAGCCTCGAGACCGTCGGGGTCGGTCATTTTCATCCATCTAAGTCCGTCAAAGCCTTGACGACGAGCTATTTCGGTTGCAATAGGCGCAACTTTGTGATACCAATGAAGCGAGTGTGTCAGTTTCTCGGGGTGATTCCAGAGAGCGAATTGCGCCTGATGCCACCAAATCATTTCGAGGTGGAATTTGCCGTACCACGAGTTATATGTCAGTCCTGTTTCCTGTGGCGGAGTATCGCCAGCGCAGTTTATCGCCAGCAGATACTGACTCAAGACGACGCGACGTTCAAGTTCCTTTGCGCGAGGGTCGGTACATTTCGAGAAATCTACGATTGCTCCCTTCTGCCAGTAATCTTTCCAATATTCGGCAGATTTTGCGAAAGTCTGCTTTGCGTCGTCAGATTTTGCATCTGGCTTCTTCTCTGAAAATTCGCATGTTATGCTGAATGAATCATCTTTTGGAGAAAGAATGAACTTGTTTCTGCCTTTTCTTGAAAGTTCTGCATTTCCTGTCCACTTCAGAGTGACGAAGTATTTTGTGGCATCGATGCTGCGCTCAAAAACGGCATAGTTCGATTTCTGCTCAATGATTTCGGTGTTGTGCTTGTCGTCGGCGTTCCAGTTGCTGGCATCGTCGCAATGACCGCCTGTTGCGTAAGGAAAACGCAGGCACAGCGGGGTGTGAGCCTTGTTTGAAATCTGTGCAGCAACCATGTCATCATCGGGGTGACACGCCGTGGCTACGCTGTATTTCTGACCGTTCCAATTGTATTCGCTCTTTATCGTGCCCGAGTAGAGGTCGAGTCTCTGTTTGATATTCTCGGGCATCGTGCCCTTCATTTCAGAAGCGTCGAAACCCAATGTTCCGAGGTGCAGACGATGAGGATTTACGCGGAGATAGTTGCATGCGTCTTGCTGCCGTCCGCCTTCTTTAAACTGACAGGCATACAATTCTTTATGTCCGTGAAAGTCGAATTCTTTCAGAACATCGTCGAGTTTGTAATCGCCCGTGTTCTCAAAACTATGCCAGCCCCAGTCGCTCATCGTTCCGAGCGGAACGCCGTTGCTGAATTTCTCAGGAAAAGTCTGCAATCCGGTGGCATCAACGGTGAAGGCGAATCCTCCGTTGCCAACAGAAAGCGATGAAAGACTGTCGTTTTTTGTTACTATAGGCGAGTTGCGTTGCAATAGTGCCACTCTGTTTATTTTGCCTGTTGTTTTACTGCCTTCGCTTGCTGTAATTGCAGCCGGAAATAATAGCGCAGTTAGAAGATAAATTAATTTTTTCATTATAGTTTCGTAGGTTATGAAAACTTAGTGCGGCAAAAATAATAAAAAAATCAATATCCCTATCTGTTGGCATTGCTTAGTTTTTGATGCGTAAAGTGGCTATTTTGACAGAATAAAAAAACAGAAAAGGAAGTGACCTCACGGCGACTTCCTTTTTATTCTGTACCAGTGTTAAAGGCAAAAAGATTGTCCTAGGATAACGGTTGCAAATATAACGTGTTTATATTCAAATACAAAAGTTTTTATTATGCCTTGCAACATCTTTTTTCCTTATTTTGTTTAAACTCTGCCTTTTTAACTTTTATTCACATTTCGTTGTTGACATTCTTTTTGCTGACGGCATCTGTAAAAATGAAACTCGACTTTACAATTTTTGGCGCACTCCGAAAGCAAAAAAGAAAAAATAAGCACGTTACAGATTTTTTTATGTTATATTTGCAAAAACAACATTGGCTTATGAAGATTTTGATTACAGGTGCCAGCGGTTTTATTGGAAGTTTTTTGGTAGAAGAGGCACTAAGGAAAGGGTTTGATACTTGGGCTGGAGTGCGAGGCACCAGCAGCAGAGAGTATCTGAAGGATGCCGACATAAATTTTGTGGAACTGAACTTTGCTGATAAGGTTGTACTTCGTCAACAATTACAGAACTTTAAGGAGGAGCACGGAACGTGGGACTACATAGTTCACGCTGCCGGAGCGACAAAGTGCAGGTTCAAGCGCGATTTCTATGCGGTAAACTATTACGGAACAAAGCATTTTGTCGATGCCCTCAAGTCGCTTGGCATGATGCCAAAGCAGTTCATCTACATCAGCACGCTCAGCGTCTTCGGCGCGATACACGAGAAGGATTATGCTCCTATCTCTTCCGCCGATGCTCCGAAACCAAACACGGCATACGGCGCAAGCAAGTTGCAGAGCGAACAGTACATCAAGAGCCTTGCCGACGTGCCGTACGTCATCATGCGCCCTACGGGAGTGTACGGCCCGCGCGAGAAGGACTATTTCATCATGGCAAAGAGCATAAAGCAGCATATCGATTTCTCCGTCGGATATTCAAGGCAAGACATCACCTTCGTGTATGTTAAGGATTTGGTAAAGGCTATCTTCCTTGCCATAGACAAGCAGGTTGTGCGCCGCGAGTATTTCGTATCAGACGGAAGAGTGTACACAAGCCGCACGTTCAGCGACCTGCTTCAGCACGAGATTGGCAACCGCTTTGTTCTGCACATCTGTGCGCCCGTGTGGTTTTTGTGGATTGTGTCGCTCGTCTCTACATTCATGGCAAGGCTGAGAGGCACTACAACCACTCTGAATCTCGACAAATACAAGATTCTGAAGCAACGAAACTGGCAATGCGACATAAAGCCGCTTGTTGATGAACTTGGATATGCGCCCGACTATATCTTGGACGAAGGCGTTAAGGAAACTGTTGAATGGTATAAAAAAGAAGGATGGCTATAAAGACATTTGTTGACAAAGAAGAGAATCCTCGCGAAGGATTGCTTTTGATTGAGAAGGCGATGCTTGCCTATCTGGCTTTTACGCTCGTTCTCGTAATCGTTTTTTGGAATAGTATAAACGCTCCGCTGATGCAGGTGGCAAACCGGGGATTGATTCTGGCAATGACCGTGGGATTGTGGCTCTTGTACCGCAAGTTTCCTTGCAAGGTTACCAGATATGCGCGCTCCATTGCCCAGTTCACGCTGCTGCCTTACTGGTATTCGAATACATACGACTTTAACTGTCTTCTGCCCAACCTCGACCACATCATGGCATTGGCAGAGCAGAGCATCTTCGGGTGTCAGCCGGCCTATGTGTTCAGCCAAGTGTTTACGGGCAGTTTCTGGAGCGAGGCTTTCAACCTTGGATATGTAGCCTACTTCCCCATGATAATGGCAACCGAGTTGTACTATCTCTTCGGTCGCACGCACAAGTTCGAGCGCGCCGCCTTTGTTGTCATGGCATCGTTCTTTATCTATTACGTCGTGTTCATCTTCGTGCCTGTGGCAGGACCGCAGTATTACTATTGTGCTATAGGGCTCGACAGCGTGGCACAGGCTAACTTTGTTGATGTGGGCAACTATTTCGCATCGCATACCGAGATGCTCACCGCACCGGGCGACAGCGACGGATTGTTCTACAACCTCGTCCTTGGCTCGCAGAATGCAGGCGAACGACCAACAGCGGCGTTCCCGAGTTCGCACGTCGGAATATCGACAATACTGATGCTCATCTGCCTGCGCGACAAGCAGTACAAGATGGTCTTCATCCTGCTGCCGTTCTACATTCTGCTATGCTGTGCCACAGTCTACATTCAGGCACACTATCTTATAGATGTTATTGGCGGATGGATAAGTGCGGTGCTGGTTTACGCGCTCACGGCTCGTCTTTACAAGATGTATGCCAAATAAAAATTTGAAAAAAGTATGACGTTTGGAAAATAATACTTTTCTTTGTAGAAACTAAAATTTATGACAATATGGGAAAAAGTGGTAAGAAAGCAGGCAAACGCCTGACTAAGAAAGAGTTGGTAGACCGCCTTACGGCGATGTTCCTTGCCAATGTGGGAACGGTCTATTCGTTGAAAGATATTTCCCGTGAACTGAATCTCACAACGCATCCTTTGAAAATGCTTTGTGCAGATATTCTTAATGATATGACTCAGGAAGGCTTTCTGATAGAGCAGCCTTACGGAAACTTCCGCTTTAACAGCACATCTTTGGTGTTCGAGGGGCAGTTTGTGCGCAAGTCTAACGGCAAGAACTCCGTCATCCCCGACGATGGCAGCGAGCCTGTCTTTGTGGCAGAGCGCAATTCGCTCCATGCCATGAACGGCGATACCGTAAAGGTTTCGTTGTCGGCATTCCGCAAGGGACACACCAAAGAGGGAGCGGTAATCGAGATAGTAAAGCGTGCCAAGGATACATTCGTAGGAAAGTTGCAGGTAAACAAGCAATACGCCTTTCTGCTTACCGAGTCGGCAAATCTTGCCAACGATATTTTTATTCCGATGGATAAGCTTGCCGGCGGAAAGAACGGCGACAAGGCACTTGTGCGCGTGGTTGAGTGGCCTACGGAGGCAAAGAACCCGATAGGCGAGGTGATTGACATTCTTGGCGAGGCTGGCGACAACAACACCGAGATGCACGCCATCCTTGCCGAATACGGACTTCCGTACAAGTATCCTGAGGCTGTTGAGGCTGCGGCAGACAAGATTTCGGCAGAAATTACAGCCGAGGATTATGCCGAGCGCGAGGACTTCCGCGATGTTACTACGTTTACCATCGACCCTCACGATGCCAAGGACTTCGACGATGCGCTCTCAATCCGAAGCATCGGCGACGGACTGTGGGAGGTTGGCGTGCATATTGCCGATGTTTCGCACTACGTTAAGGAAGGCGACATAATAGACCGCGAGGCTGTTGAACGTGCAACGAGCGTCTATCTTGTTGACCGTACCATACCAATGCTTCCTGAGCGGTTGTGCAACTTCATCTGCTCTCTCCGTCCCGACGAGGAGAAACTGGCATATTCGTGCATCTTTACCATAACCGACAAGGGCGACGTAAAGGATTACAGAATTGTCCACACGGTTATAAAGAGCAACCGCCGCTTTACTTACGAGGAAGCTCAGGCTATCCTTGAGGCAAACGGCTCGGCAAATCCAGAAGACTTGAAGATTGGCGGTTCTGCCATCAAGCCCGACATGAAGATTGACTGGACCGAGAAAGACGGTCTGAAGGGCGAATATGCGCTCGAACTGGTTACTCTTAACCGACTGGCCAAGATTTTCCGCGAGAAGCGTTTCAGCAACGGTGCGATAGACTTTGACCGCTGCGAAGTGCGCTTCGACATCGACGAGAAGGGCAAGCCGGTAAGCGTTTACTTTAAGTATGCCAAGGATGCCAACAAACTTGTTGAGGAGTTTATGCTTCTGGCAAACCGCACGGTGGCAGAGCACATAGGCCGCGTGCCAAAGGGCAAGACTGCCAAGGTGTTCCCTTATCGTATTCACGACCTTCCAGACCCCGACAAACTCGACAATCTCTGCCAGTTTGTGGGTCAGTTCAACTATAAACTGAAGACAACAGGCAGCAAGACCGATGTTGCCAAGAACATAAACAAACTTCTTAGCGAGGTTAAGGGCAAGCGCGAGCAAGGCGTTGTTGAGATTGTAGCCCTCCGCACCATGCAGAAGGCGCGCTATTCAACCCACAACTGCGGACACTACGGCCTGGCGTTCGACTATTATACGCACTTTACATCGCCAATACGCCGTTATCCCGACACGATGGTTCACCGCTTGCTAACAAAGTATGCCAACGGCGAGCGTTCGGTTTCGCAGACCAAGTACGAGGATTTGTGCGAGCATAGTTCGGCTATGGAGCAACTTGCGGCAAGTGCCGAGCGCGCCAGCATTAAGTACAAGCAGGTTGAGTTTATGGGCGAGCGAATGGGACAGGAGTTTGATGGAACGATTAGTGGCGTTACCGAGTGGGGACTCTATGTTGAATGTAACGAGAACAAGTGCGAGGGCATGATTCCGATGCGCGAACTTGACGACGACTACTACGAGTTTGACGAGCGCAACTACTGCATACGCGGCCGCCGCACACACCGCATATACACGCTTGGCGACCCTGTACGCATAAAGGTTGCAAAGGCAAACTTGGAGCGCAAGCAGCTCGACTTTGAAATTGTTCACTACGAGGGCGAGGAGGTTCGCACAACGCCTTTTTATACGGGCAAGAAGACAAGCCTCACTCCGAAGGAGAAGATTGCCAACCACAAGAAGGCTAAGAAAGACAAGAAAGGACACTCGAAGAGCGCAGGCAAGAAGGGTGGAAAGAAGAAGTCGAAACACTAAAAACGGAGCGCACAGACGATGAAAGAATCGATGAGAAAACTGAAGGTTACGGAGATGAACCGCATCAGTACCGACGAGTTTAAGCAAAGCCGGAAGATGCCTCTGGTGGTGGTTCTCGACCATGTAAGAAGCCTCTACAACGTAGGCTCGGTATTCCGCACGGGCGATGCCTTCAGAATAGAAAAGATAATGCTTTGCGGCATCACGGCCACGCCGCCGCATCCCGAGATTCACAAGACGGCTCTCGGTGCCGAGGATTCGGTTGAGTGGGAATACTTCAGCGACACGCCCGATGCCGTTGCTGCCCTGAAGGCGCAGGGCTACAAAGTGTTCAGCGTTGAGCAGGTAGAGCACAGCACGTCGCTCGAGACTATAAAACTTGATGCCGGCGAGAAATATGCCGTTATAATGGGCAACGAGGTTAAGGGCGTTCAGCAATGTGTTGTAGACAGTTCGGACGCTTGCCTCGAGATTCCGCAGTTTGGAACAAAACATTCTATGAATGTGAGTGTTACGGCTGGCATCGTGATATGGGAGTTTGCAAAACAACTGATTTTGAAATAAACAGAAAGGCAGTCTGATGAGGCTGCCTTTTGTGTGTGCGTTATAGTAAATTGTCCAAAGTGTCAAGAAGTCCGAAAGGATTCTTTTTGAAATCATTCAGTTCTTCTTTTGTATTATTGGCTGGTATGGGATTTTCTTTATTGCCTCGTTGGCAACAAGTGCCGTGACCGTGGTGATGACGAAGGCGATGGCTGCTACGACGAATTTGGCGTAGAGTGGTGCTGTCGTGAGGTCGTAGGCACATAAGGCGGAGAGGAGTATCTTGACGCATCCGATGACGTAGTTTTGGAAAGCAAGGATTGGCACTCCTGCTGCCTTTATACGGGTTATCCACTTGACGGGTGTTCCTGGTGTCAGCACATGTGGGAGAAGATAGTGCTGGAAGCATATTCCCAAGGTGTGCCAAATAAAGAATACGGATGCAAAGTGGATGTTAAAGTAATTGATGTCTATGAATGAGGAAAAGGCTGTGATACATACGCTTATCAACAAGAGAACCGAGAGAGGCAACTTTTTGCGAATGATGTAGGTGGTGCCTTGTATGACGAGCAACGTAACGATGAACCATAGTGGTGCTGCCACTAAGTTTGGCTGTCCCGTTACAAGTTCTGTCAGAGGGTCGTACCATTGTGCCTCAAGGTCTTCGACGCTGGCATGATAGCGACCGAAGAACACCCATAGCAGGTAGAAGGCCATATAGCAAACGAGCGATGGCAATGTGAGCCTGTGAAACTGCCTTGCTACGAAATCCTTTGCCGTAAGCCTGTCGGAATGGAACAGGCTTCCTGAGATGAAGAAGAACAGCGCTACGCCTATATACCAGAAGATGTTGTCGGTGCCTGCCTCGAAACGTGGCGGCGTGTGAAACCACACGATATAGATGATGGAGAACAGCCAAAGTTTGTCTATGAACGGATAGTGTGCAGTCTTTGTCATACGAATATAATCTGTTTTAGCGTTCAGTTGTTTACCTTCAATGCTTTCAGAATCGGCTTGTGCTTATCCGTTGCTCGGAAACTTTCACAAGCCTATTGTGTGTCAATGGTGCAAGCACCTTTTGCTCAATGTATGGCGGGGTGGCATCCCATTGCTTGGCAAAGGCACGAAGGGCTGGTACTTGTACTCCTATCAAAAATGTCTTTGGGAACAACGGGTGTCAGTTTTGCCAGAAATGCAGCATAGTCCTTGTCCTGAAGTTCGAAGAGTCTTTCTTGTAGGTGTGTCAGTAACATTAGCGGTTAGTGTCTTCTCCTACAATTTCTCCGGCATGTTTCTCGCTGAACTCACGGTTAATGTCGGCAAGTTCACGAAGCCCGAGAATGTAGTCGTCGTAAATGTCAGACAAGTCCTGTCCGTCACAGTCGCCCGAACTATAATTCAGCGATTCCTGTACAATTTGCTTACGCTCCTCTAATGTTGTGTCTTTAATCAATAAACTTTTCATTGCTTTAGTTTTTTTAAGATTGTGAGTTCCGTAATTTTCAAGTTATAATTATAGAAACTTTAAAAATTCCGCAGCACTTTAGTTTAACATTCTTTATAATATCCTGAGCAACAGAATGTTGCCGAGGGTTTGGCCATATCAGAAATTTCACTTACCTTGGTGCTGCAATATAAAGCAACTGAAATTATCAATGGCCATGGCAAAGGTAAGCAAAAAAATCTGAGAAAGTCACCGCTTTTGGCGGAATAATATTCGTTTTGGGCAAATTTGACTCTATCTACGAATGTGAGCGTAACGGCTGGCATCGTGATATGGGAGTTTGCAAGACAACTGATTTTGAAATAAACAGAAAGGCAGTCTGATGAGGCTGCCTTTTGTGTTTCTGATATATCCGAATGTTTATTCTAAAAAGTACAATCTATCGCAATATGTCTGCAAAGCATTAAATGCTATTAGTTTGCCCTCATATTCGACGAAATAAACTCGCATGCACATCCCTAAACTACCATCGTGGTCAAAAAGATCCCAAATGTTGTTAACCTTTGGGTACATTTTGCTTATTTTTGGATGTCGAAACCAATCGTAAACAGATATAACAACGGGATAGTCTGATTCTTTAAAATGATGATCTAAAAAAAGAAGCAAGTCATCTTCCTCCACATCGAGGGGTTTGTCGAATTTTACATGTTCAAGTGGCGCATAGTTATAATGCCCGTAAAGTTTTTCGATATCTTGTAATGTTAACCCCTTGACTTGGAAATCGTTGATATCTGCATATCTGTTCAGACCAACAATCTTTACAGAATCAACGCATTTTGCCTCTTCCACCCACTTCTTGACAGATTTTTCGGGCTGGGTACATGCTGTTAATAGCAGTAAAATTGAAAATATTGCTTTATTCATTCTTTAAATATGGTTAAGTATCTGAGTTTACAGAAAAAACGTTCGTCAGTTATTGCACTACTGTCCGGAATATTTATGCAATTATGCAAAACCGTCAAAAAGCGACAACAGGCGCATGTCTTCGTCTACCGTATCGGTCATGTCGATTTTGCTGAACAGTTCCGTCAATGGTATCTGCTCTAAAAGTACAAGACCTATGGCTTGGGAGAAGATGTAAAGTTCCTGCTCAATATTATAGACCTTGCGGGCAATAAGCAAAAGCAGATAGTCGCATACGGCAATCCAAATTTGTGTGAATACTGCATTCTGGCTGGTTCCGAAGAACGATTTTATGCGCAGATGCTGCTTTATCCACTTGAAGAACAACTCTACCTGCCAGCGTTCACGGTACAGCTCTGCAATC
>NZ_JNKX01000014.1:0-115578 GCF_000702225.1 Bacteroides sp. Ga6A2
AGTTCAGACCGAGATGATGCAGTTTGTGCGCCTCCGCTTTCATGCCTATCTCCAGTTCGCGCAGGGAATCAAAGTGATTCAATATGCCAAACAGCATAACGACCAGATGCTGGTATCCGTCAAAACGCTTCACATACGCCTCGCTGCCTTCTGTTTCACGGCTAATCTGCATGATTCTTTCACGGTCAAGCAGATTTAATATCTGACTATACACCGGCTGTCCGGTAAAATTGCTATCTTTGCCCATGTTATTGCTGTTTTGTGGTTAAAACAAAGATAACAAAAAGGGTCGGATTCCATGCGAGGAATACGACCTTAATTTTTTTCACACTAAAAATATTTTACCGGACAGCAATAATTATTAATTATGGAATTCTAATTCTACCGAAAATGTCAGACTATCAAGTTACTTAGGTAGTCTGTCAAATCGTTTATGGTGTTGATTTTTTATACTGATTTAATGGCATGCTGCAAAGGTAATAAAATTGTTGTTTTTGTCGATTGTTTTTGATTGCAATTAATAAAATAAAGTCAAAAAAATAAGGACTGTTCTTTAAAAACAGCCCTTATTATTATTTTCTGTAAATCGGGTTACTCGAAAGTTACAAATACTACCCGGTTCCAATCGTTCTCATTCTCGTATGGCTGAACTGTATCACCCTTACTTTCTGTGATTATACGATCTTCCTCAATCTTGTATCCTTTAACAAGCATCTTCTTTACATAGTCGGCACGACGCTGTGCTATGTATAGGTTGTAAACCGGAACACCAGTCTTTACGTCTGCGTATCCTACGATATTGGCTTTTGCATCAGGATGTTCCTTCAGGTATTCGGCAATAAGTGCCACCTGACTTGCCTGTGTCTTGTCAACCTTGTAGTCGTTGATAAGATAATTGATTCGGATATCATCGTCGACAGTATTGTTGTAGACGTTCTCGTCTTTTATGATTATCTTAGAAGCCTCTTCGAGTTCGTTGCGCTTTCTGTTTATCTCGTCGTTTAGATCTGCAACTTTGTTGGCATCAGTATAGTAATCATATTTCATTCGTCTGTCGCCATATCTGTCTTTGAAGTGATAACTGATACCAGCCAATACGCGAGCATAATAATCATATTCTCTCTGGTAGTAAACAGCGTTTGAAAAATCGTCTGTACTAGACAACGTTCCTTCGATGTTTAAGTCTACAGCTTCACTTAACTTTATTGCGAATTGCAAACCCAGACGTATTGCAAGGAAATGGTGTCCAGTAGTTCTGTATGGATATTTCTCTTTTCCGTAAACTTGCTTATCGAGTTCGTTATCATATCCCCAAAAGTAGTTGTAGCCAACACCTAGTAATCCGTTGACATTTACCTTTGTTGATTCTTTGTATTTACAGAACAAGCTGTTGAAGTTGAGAATTCCATCGACAAATGTATTTAAACTATTAAAGTGATAATTGCCGTTGTCCAAATTACTATTTGCTCCCCAATAGCTATCGTAACCACCTGTAAATCTGATACCCAGTGTTGGGTTGAAGAATTTACCGGCATGTATTTGTGCTGAATATCCAATATATTTGCCCATCGTCTTAAAACGTACATCTTCTATACCAGGATAGTTGATGCCGCCCTGTGCTCCAATAAACCAATTGTCGGAGCCGTTATAGTAACGAAGAGCGTGTATAGTATCAGGAGTTAGCTCTTGTGCGAATACCGAGCCAGACATTAAAACGCCGGCGCAGAGTAAACTAAAAAATCTTTTCTTCATATCGCCAAAGTTTTAATCGTTAATAAATACGTATGAAATATTCTTAGAATTTGAGTTGTCCTTTTCGATGTTATCGGCATTATCCTCGATAACAATCTTGCTTTCAGCAACATTCCAGTTGTCGATAAGCTCTTTCTTTACAGCTTCTGCACGAGAGTTGAACAACTCAACATTTCCGGTTGTCTTCTTTCGGCTGATATACACAACATCATTGTCATGTACATTCGCATTTTTTGCGATGTTGTACATTGTAGGTTTCTGACTAAATTCAATGTCGTTGTTCTTTGCTGGGAATGCAACGGTAGTGTAAATAGTCTTTGTCTCTACGTTGACCTTATTTATCTGAATGTTAGGATGCTTCTTCTTTTCCTCTATTTGTGCCTTCAGTCTGTTGATTTCATCGTTAATGTTGTCGTATTTACTCTGATCCAATCCTTTGCTATAGGTAAAGTTACGACTGCCGTCACTATTCTTGAAATGATAAGTGAAGCCTACCATTAGGTTTGCATGACCAGCCATAGCTGTTCTCTTTGGAGTATTTAGGTGGGCAGCTCCGTCGAATGTAGAAGGGTAGAATGAGTTAGTCAGTTCTGCATTCAGATGATACTTGTCATTCTTCAGTGCATAGTCGAGTCTCAAGCCGACTTTAGCGAAGAGAAAATACTTGTGTGTCAAAAGAGGATATTCTGAGCGATTTGTGTATGGTCTTCCCCAAATGTCAGAACCTCCAATACCCAGAACTCCGCTGAATGTACATCTTCTGTCCTCCTTGTAACCATAGAAAATGTTTGTAAAGTTTGGAAGCCAGTCTAGAGAGAGGCTTATTTCGTTAAAGCCGTATGACTTCTTCAAAGGAATATAGTAACCTTTGTTGTATCCATAAAGAGCCTGCAGACGCACTTCGCCTGCTGTACTGACCTTCTTACCTAATTGTAATCCGCCAGTTGCTCCGAAACGGTCGAGAAAATCGGCTTTTGTGGCGGCGTTTCCCCATGCAAATAGTCCTCCTCCGTTGACTCCGAAGTACCAGTTGTCACTGAATTTGGTATTGTTCAGGTGCTTTCCATCATTTAACTCAACGTTGTGTATGCTTTGAGCCATTGTGTGTGTGTAACCTAAACATGCCAAGAATAACATGATAAGTAATTTTTTCATTTGTCTTATGTTTAAAGTCTTTTCATTAATAATAAGATTCTATGTTATGTTCTTTTCCGACAATATTTTATTGCCGTTGATAAAATCGTATATACGGTGCAAAAGTAATGTTTTATGTGTAACTGACAAAAAACAAAGACGTTTTTTTTATTTTTTTTAATGTTTTTTGTAATTTTGCATGTAAATATAACATAATTAGGGTATTTATGAAAATTATAGCAGTAGGCATGAACTATGCCGAACACAATAAAGAACTTGATGGAACGTTAGTTAGTGTACCAGAGAATCCTGTTATTTTTATGAAACCAGACTCGGCCTTGCTGAAGGATGGAAAACCTTTTTTCATTCCTGATTGGGCTGAACAGTTTGATTATGAAACAGAATTGGTTGTTCGTATAAACAGGCTTGGAAAGTGCATCGCGCCGAGATTCGCGCATCGATACTACGATGCCTTTACGGTGGGAATAGACTTTACGGCACGAGATTTGCAGAGAAAATTCCGCGAGAAAGGTTATCCGTGGGAACTGTGCAAGGGCTTTGACAACTCTGCCGTTCTTGGAACATTTGTTCCGAAGGAGAAGTTTGCAGATGTGCAGAACTTGAATTTCAGTCTGAACATCGATGGTAAACAGGTGCAGAAGGGATGTACTGCCGATATGATTCATAAGGTTGACGATATAATTGCCTATGTTAGTCAGTTTTGTACATTAAAAATAGGTGATTTTCTTTTCACCGGAACGCCAGTTGGTGTAGGACCGGTGTCTGTAGGACAGCATCTCGAAGGTTTTCTGGAAGGCGAAAAAGTTCTTGACTTTAATATTAGATAAAAGGTTTGATGAGATTGATTGGTAAACTTTTGTTTTTTCTCTTCGGTATGTGCGGCATTTTGTCGGTACATGCATCGGGGTATGTCGCCAATTCCGTTCTCTCGCAAGGGAAGTGGGTGAAAATCAGCGTTCCTGCCGAGGGCGTTTATCAGTTGACCCCCGATTTGTTGAAAAAATGGGGTTTTACCAATCCTGATAAGGTAAGATTGTATGGCTATGGAGGAGAAATGCTTTCGGAAAACATTTCTCGGTGGCCGGGCGATGATTTGAAAGAGTTGCCTTTGTGGCGCGGACGAGGCGACAAATCGCTGTTGTTCTATGCCAAGGGCGTTGTAAAATGGAATCATTCTTACGGTCTGAAATTCTCTCGTGAAATAAATACTTATTCTACCGTATCGTGCTACTTCCTTACGGCTTCGGATGATGTAGAGCCGATGGCTTTTCCGCAGGAACAAGAGGATGGTGATGGTGATGAAACAAATACGTTTCCCGAGCATGTTTTGTACGAAGTTGATGCTGTGAGTTGGATGCCTGGTGGTCGTCATCTTTACGATTCTTTTAGTTTTTCGAATGGCGTTTCGAAGAAATACTCGTTAAGTATTCCTGGAACTAACGGTAGTGAGGCTCTGCTGGACGTCGTTTTCTCGGCTGATGCAGAATCGAGAGCTGAAATCTCGGTAAACGATGCAATGACGGGCGAACTCTCTATTCCGTCGCTTGCACAATATAATAGTGCCTCGGTTGTTTCTAACAGTTTTGAATTTATGCCTTCTGGCGATGTAGTTTCGATAGAAGTAACCCACAAATGTCAGTCTTCATCTGTTAAAGGCAGATTGGATTATCTGATGGTGTGTTATGAACGAATGTTGCAGATGACGTCGGGCTGTCTTAATTTCCGTCCTTATGAAAGTGGCGTCAAAAAGTTCTGCATTTCGGGAGCCGATGCCAATACCGTTATATGGAATGTGACGGATTCTGAAAATTATTCGGTGTTGAATGGTTCTCTTTCTAACGGAGAATACAACGTGACGGTCAAGACCTCGAAAGGAGATGAATTTGTTGCCGTAAATACAGCCTCAAATTTTGCAGCCCCTACATTTGTTGAGAATGTGAAGAATCAGAATCTTCATTCTTTGGAGGCGATAGATATGGTAATTATCGTTCCTGCCAGCGGCGCTTTGACCAGTCAGGCAGAGCGGCTTGCTGATGCTCATCGTGAGCAGGGGCTGAATGTTGAGGTCGTTCCGGCAGATTTGATTTATAACGAATTTTCTTCAGGAACTCCCGATGCAACTGCATATCGCCGTTTCATGAAGATGCTTTACGATAAAGCCGCAACCGAGGACGAAAGGCCTAAATATCTGCTCCTTTTCGGCGATTGTGCCTATGACAACCGAATGCTTACCAGCGATTTCTCGGCATATTCACAGAATGACTTTTTGCTTTGCTATGAATCGGAAAATTCATTGAGCGATACAAAAAGTTTCTGTGCAGAGGATTATTTCGGAATGTTCCAGGAAAAGAGCAATTTTGATATCTGCACGAGCACCGTACAACTTGGCATTGGCAGAATCCCGGCACGAACGGTGGCTCAGGCAAAAAATGTTGTTGATAAGACAATCGCCTATATGAAGAACGAGAATGCTGGCAAATGGCAGAATTTCTTCACGGCGATGGCTGACGACGATGAAACTCCTACGCATCAGAATGCCGAGGAAAAATTGGCTGCTGATGTCGAGGCGAATCACCCCGATATGATTGTGAACCGCATCTATTGGGATGCATACAGTCGCGAATCTACCGATGTTGGAGTGCGTTATCCCGCGGTAACAAAGGCAATAAAGAGTCAGATTAAGAATGGAAGTCTCGTTATGAATTATGCCGGTCATGGCGGCGAGACTACACTTTCGCACGAATATGCCATGACGCTTGCCGATTTCGAAGAAATCACTTCTCCTTATCTGCCGATGTGGGTTTTTGCATCGTGCAAGGTTATGCCTTTCGATGCTAATGTTTCGAATATCGGAGAGTCACTCATCCTGAAGGAAAAGGCAGGTGCGATAGCCGTCATGGCATCAGCCCGAACGGTTTATTCAAACTATAACAGCGCGCTCAACATGCTTCTTACAAAGTATCTTTTGGCTACAGATAAGAATGGAAGGCGATTCACCATCGGCGATGCTGTCCGTTTTACAAAATCGTCTCTTGTGACGGGCGAGGATGGTTATTCCGACCCAACGGAGAACAAACTTGCATACGCTCTTTTGGGCGATCCGGCAGTTACTCTTGCATTGCCAACAAATCAGGTCGTTGTGAACAGTTGCCGAGGAAAATCTGGCGTAAATAATAATAAGGTAAAAGCGAGTGCCGGAGATGTGATGACTGTAGATGGCGAAATTCGTGATGCAACAGGAAATATTATCGATGATTTTGACGGAATTATAGATTTGACAGTCTTTGATAATAAGGAGACTGTTACGACGAAAGGAAATATCGGCGAGAAACAGATTCTTGACTACGATTCTTATGAAAAGAAGATTTATATCGGTTCTGACTCAGTCCGCAACGGTCGATTCTCTATTTCGTTCCCGGTTCCGCTCGATATAAATTATTCCGACGATTACGGACTGATGAATTTCTATGCGTTGAACGACAAAGGTGTTTCGGCCCTTGGATATTATACCGATTTCATTGTTGGCGGAACGGTTGATGACGTGGCGTCTGATAATGAAGGTCCGCTGGTTGCGGCATATCTCAATTTGCCAACATTCAGCGATGGGGCGAAAGTGAATACAACGCCGTTCTTCGTTGCCCAACTCGAGGATGAAAGCGGAATAAACACGACTGGAAACGGAATCGGTCACGACATTGTTCTGATTGTTGATAACGACATAAATCAGACTTACATTCTAAACGATTATTATCAGTCTGAGGCTGGAAGTTATCAGAAGGGTAGCGTCGGTTTCTCTATTCCTGAACTCAGCATCGGAAAACATACGTTGCTTTTCAGAGCGTGGGACGTGAACAACAACTCGTCTGTTTACGAAACGTCTTTCGAGGTCAGCGAGAATGTTGCGCCTATGCTTAGTAGCGTTACTTGCTCGCCAAATCCGGCAAAAGAGCAGACTGTATTCACAATCGTAACCGACAGACCGGGCTCGACAGTTAAAGTAACCTTGCAGATTTTCGACTTTACTGGTCGAATGTTACATTCAGTTTCTGAAAGCGGAACGGCTACGACCGGAATGTTCCAGTATGTTTGGGATTTGACCACCGGCGGAGCGCGTCTGCAACGCGGAATGTATATCTATCGAATAATGGTTTCGACAGATAATGTGACATCAAATATGCAATCTGGCAAGATAATGATACAATAAAAAAGCATTTTTTGAGTTTATAGAAACAAGATGAAAAAAATATATTTATTAGCCATTGCAATTATTTCCACCTTGTGTGCCGAGGCGCAGAAAGAGAATTTTAACCCTATTTATACGGGTGTTAACTCTCTAGATATTGCTCCAGATGCACGCGGAGGCGCTCTTGGCGATGTAGGTGTGGCAACCGACCCCGACGTTCATTCGCAGTACTGGAATCCGGCAAAATATCCGTTTTGTATCAGCCGCTGCGGAGTGGCTTTGAACTATACTCCTTGGCTCAGACAGTTGGTAAGCGATATCGACCTTGCCTATGTTGATGGATATTATCGAATAGGCGATTATTCAGCCTTGAGTGCTTCATTGCGTTTTTTCTCGCTTGGCGAAGTGAATGTAAGTGAAGTTGGAGAAACTATTAATCCTCGTGAGTGGGCGGTAGATTTCGGCTATTCCCGAATGCTTTCCGAAACATTCTCGGCTGCCGTTGCTCTCCGGTACATCTATTCGGATATGTCTTACAAAGCCGATGATGAGTCTACTCCGGGTTCAGCCTTTGCTGCCGACATTGCGTTCTACTATCAGAACTATGTAATGCTTGCCAACCGCGAATGTCAGCTGGGCATCGGTCTTAATGCCAGCAACATTGGTAGTAAGATTTCGTATGATGGCGGAAACATAAACCAGTTTCTTCCGACTAATCTCCGACTTGGTGCATCGCTCATGGTTCCTATCGACGATTACAATACCTTCAGTTTCAGTGCCGATGCAAACAAACTGATGGTTCCAACCCGTCCGACAATGGATCAGTATGTGGCAGAGACCAATAGTGCAACCGATGATTATTCGGGCTACAACGAGTGGCTGTTCGACCAAGGTTATTACAATGTTTCGCCAATCGCCGGAATCTTCAAGAGTTTCCACGATGCTCCCGGTGGCTTTAAGGAAGAACTTGAGGAGATTAACTGGGGACTTGGTGCAGAATATTGCTATCACAATCAGTTTTCGCTCCGTGCCGGATATCATCACGAGAGTGCGAGCAAGGGTAATAGAAAATATTATTCAGTAGGAGCGGGCTTCAAAATGAATGTTTTCTCGCTCGATGCTTCTTACATTATTTCTACGGCACAGACAAATCCGCTCGATCAGACTTTGCGATTTTCGCTCACGTTCGATATGGATGGTCTAAAAGATATGTTCAGCAGATAGAATTATGAAAATACGCGTTGGATTTGGTTTTGACGTTCACAAACTTGTTGAGGACCGTGAACTTTGGATTGGTGGAATAAAACTTGAGCATGAGAAAGGACTTCTTGGCCACAGCGATGCCGATGTTCTTCTGCATGCAATATGCGATGCCTTGCTTGGCGCGGCTCACATGCGCGACATAGGCTATCATTTTCCCGATACAGCATCGGAATACGAAATGATTGACAGCAAGATTCTTCTGAAAAAGACAGTCGACTTGATTGCAACGAAGGGCTACACCGTCGGAAATATCGATGCAACGATATGTGCCGAGCGTCCGAAGATGAAGAATCACATCCCGGCGATGCAGAAATGTATTGCCGATGTAATTGGAATCGACGAAGAAGACGTGTCGGTTAAGGCCACAACAACCGAGAAACTCGGCTTTACCGGTCGTCAGGAAGGAATAAGCGCATACGCAACAGTGCTAATTCAGAAAGACTGATGTTCGACGGCGAATCATACAAGTGGGAAGTCGAGATGTGTCTGAAACTGCTTCGTGCGGCTCTGACAGGCGTTGCTCCCGACGAAGAACTTTTTGCCTCGCTTACCGACGAGCAATGGCGAAAAATCTACTATGCCTCGGTGGCGCACGGCGTTGCGACTTTGGTTCGCGACGGCTGGCTCATGCTCGATGAGGAACACTTTCCGCCTTCGCAAGTCCGTGTAACGTGGGCTTTCGATGCTCAGAAAACCGAGCGCAAGTATGCCGAGAAGTGGAAGGCTTTCATGTCGCTCCATTCGTTTCTGAAGTCGAACGGCATCGATTACATCCTTCTTAAGGGATTCACCACGGCGGCGTTCTATCCGATTCCGCATCATCGCGACTGTGGCGACATCGATATTTTCAGTTTTCAGCACGATGAGATTGATGAGTTGATGATGCAGAAAGGCATCGCTTTCGAGGAATCGGGTTGTGACGAAAAACATACGCTTTTTTTCTGGGAAAAAGTGCCTGTTGAGAACCATATTTTGATTTCTTACGAGAAAAGATTGAAATCTCGCGAAAAAGTTACAGATAAATATACAAATATTCTTGCAACTACCAAAAGAAAGCAGTATATTTGCGGTCCGAAAGGAGAACAAGTCGAAGTTGGCGCTGTTCCGGCAAGTATTCTGTTCCCGTATAATGCCTATCACATCGTAGGGCATTACACTTGGCAGACGGTAACGATGCGGCATCTTACCGATTGGTATGTGATGCGCAAGCACGTTTCGGAAGAAGAAACTGAGTATCCAGAGTCGGTTGCCTTGTATGTAGGGGTGATGGACGAACTAACGGAGCATTATTTCGAAGGCTCGACAAAGCCGCTCGGAGATTTAGCACAGAAGTATGTGCAGAGCGTATATAGCGTTCAGTGCGTGCCTGAGAAGGTTGACTTAAAGTTCTATTTCAATCTCCCTAAGCGTTGGAGGCATTTCAAACAACGCTATCAGAAATATTCGTCGCTTGCGCCAGAAGATAGGGCAACGGTCTGGGATATCGTGGGAGATTTGTGGCACAGATATGTGCTACAGCGTAAAGATTGATAAGATAACGCCGACGTGGCTCAGTTGGTAGAGCATTTCATTCGTAATGAAAGGGTCACGGGTTCGAGTCCCGTCGTCGGCTCATTTTAGGGAACGTTCCGAAAAATAAGAGGTCGAACAGATGTTTCTCTGTCCGACCTCTTATTTTATTCTTGATTGATTAGTTGTTCGAATTGCGAGTCAGTTCGAGTGCATTGTTCAAATCGTTTACCGAAGCCATTTTCTGAGCAAGAGTGCCAGAAAGTGCGACGTTCTTTTCGGTATCAAGATAAGTGTATTCCGTGTTGTCGCTGAACATTGAAACAACCTTGCCTGATTTGTTGCAGAAGTAAAGTCGCGGAATAATGTTCTTGGCAAAGATGTTGTAAATTGTTCTGGTGTCTTGCGGAGAGTAGGGTAAAACCAGATTGTTTTCCTGCCAGAATTTTGGAATTAACTCTAACTGAGTCTGTTCTCTTGAGATGCAGACGATTTTGAAATCAGCATCGTTCTGATGTTCTTTATAAAAGGTGTTGACAATCGGAAGTTCCTTCTTGCAGTCGCCACATTCTACGTTGAAGAACATGATGAGCGAGTTGTATCCGATGAGGTCTTGATTCGAAACTTTTGTCCCGTCGCTCATAGTTACCGAGAAGTCTGGAACTTTCTCGCCAACCTGCACATTTCCGTAGACGTTGTTATCCTCCTCGAAAATCTTGTCCTTGCATCCGAAAATGCAAAAACACAGTAGTAACACAGTGATGAATTTAACTCTTTTCATTTTATTATCTATTAAAGTTTCAAACATTTGCAGTAGCATCCCTCGAACTTTTCTTCAATATTTTCCTGCGGATTTCTGAAAATTCCGTAGACTGTCGAGCCAGAGCCGGACATCGATGCGTAGGCCGCGCCCATCTCGTACAGAGATTCCTTGATTCTGGCGATCTCGGGATGATTAGGAAATACGCTGTCTTCGAAATCGTTTACAATCAGATTTTTCCATTCTTCTATCGGCTTTTTATAGACTGATAGCAAGTTATGCTCGGGGAAGTGCGGGTGGATATTGGCGAAAGCCTCTTTCGTTGATATGAAAGTCTCGGGCTTTACAAGAATAAGATAATATCCTTTGAGCGAGAAGTCGATATCTGTGAAAATCTCGCCGATTCCTTCGGCATAGACGGGCTTGTTCTTGATGAAGATAGGACAGTCTGCCCCCAATTTCGTAGCGTATTTTTCGAGTTGCTCGTCGCTCAACTGAAGGTTGAAATGTTCGTTCAGCATCTTCAGCATGAATGATGCGTCAGCCGAGCCACCGCCGAGTCCGGCACCCGACGGAATGTTCTTTATCAAACTGGCGCGGATTCCTCTAACTTCGGGAAAATCGCGTTGCAAGGCGCGATAAGCCTTTATCACCAGATTTCCCTCCATCTCGTCGGCGGCACATTGTGTTCCGTTGACGAAGAGTTCGATGTCGCCATCGTCTAACGGGTTGATTTCGAGAACATCCTCAATAGCAATCGGATAGAAAATTGTCTGAAGATTGTGGTATCCGTCGGTTCTCTTCTCAACCACGTTCAAACCGATGTTTAGTTTTGCGTTTGGGAAAGTTATCATCTGTTTAGTTATTTTTTTCGCAAAGATAGGTAATTTTTGTTTATCATACGTTTCGAAGTCAGGAAAAACGAACCGCAGCAATCCGATTTAACCATAATATGTTAGATTGTGCCGAAGATTTGTGTCCGATGTTATGAACAGCGATTGTTTATAACTTATTGATAACTTTTGTTTGAATATTTATAAAATTATGGATAATGCGCCTATCTTTGCAGCCAAATAAAT
This sequence comes from Bacteroides sp. Ga6A2, assembly GCF_000702225.1. Taxonomy (NCBI): domain Bacteria; kingdom Pseudomonadati; phylum Bacteroidota; class Bacteroidia; order Bacteroidales; family Bacteroidaceae; genus Bacteroides; species Bacteroides sp. Ga6A2. The sequence goes on from NZ_JNKX01000014.1 coordinate 11,702, forward strand.
TAAATATGCCGATACAAAACAGACGCTATAGTAGAAAAAATGATGCAAACGTGCCGGAAGTGAGCGAGTTGGGACACTTGCAGCCACAGGCACCAGAGTTGGAGAAGGCTGTATTAGGAGCGTTGATGATTGAGCAGGATGCGTATTCGCTGGTGAGCGAGATATTGCGTCCTGAAAGTTTTTATGAAAAGCGTCATCAACTTTTGTATAAGGCTATTACGACTCTGGCTCTCGAACAGAAGCCTATTGACTTGCTTACCGTTGTTGAGCAGTTGAAAAGTTCGGGCGACCTCGAGGAAGTTGGCGGTCCGGTGTATGTAACCGAACTTAGCGGTATGGTGGCATCGTCTGCCCATATCTTGTTTCATGCGCGAATCATCGCCCAAAAATTTCTTGCGCGCCAGCTCATAACCTTCACGAGCAACATTCAGACAAAGGCTTTCGACGAGACACAGGATGTCGAAGACCTGATGCAAGAGGCTGAAGGTTCGCTCTTCGAGATTTCGCAGCACAACATGAAGAAGGATTATACGCAGATTGACCCAGTCATCAAGGAGGCGTATGATATGCTTCAGAAGGCGGCTGCGCGAACCGACGGTATGAGCGGATTGGCAACCGGCTTTACTCGTCTCGACAAGATGACGTCGGGCTGGCAGAATTCCGACCTTATTATTATTGCAGCCCGTCCTGCCATGGGAAAGACGGCTTTCGTACTTTCAATGGCAAAGAACATGGCGGTTGATATGAAGATTCCGGTGGCGATGTTCTCTCTTGAAATGAGCAATGTACAGTTGGTAAACCGTCTTATCTCCAACGTGTGCGAAATTCCGGGCGAGAAACTGAAGAGCGGACAGCTTGAACAGTACGAATGGGCTCAGCTCGACTATAAAATCCGCGACCTTTATTCAGCACCTTTTTATGTTGATGATACTCCGTCGCTTTCGGTTTTCGAACTGAGAACAAAGGCGCGACGACTTGTCCGCGAACATGGAGTAAAAATCATCCTTATCGACTACTTGCAGCTTATGAATGCAAGCGGAATGAGTTTCGGAAGCCGTCAGGAAGAGGTCTCTACCATCTCGCGTTCGCTCAAAGGTCTTGCCAAGGAGTTGAACATTCCGATTATTGCGCTGAGCCAGTTGAACCGTGGTGTAGAAGGACGTGAAGGTATCGATGGAAAGCGACCTCAGCTTAGCGACCTTCGTGAATCTGGTGCCATCGAGCAGGATGCCGATATGGTCTGCTTCATCCACCGACCTGAATATTATAAGATATATGAGGATGCCAAGGGTAACGACCTTCACGGCATGGCAGAAATCATCATAGCAAAGCATCGTAACGGTGCAGTTGGCGATGTGCTTCTGCGCTTCCGCGGAGAGTATGTTCGCTTCCAGAATGCCGACGACGACTACGTTCCGCAGCCGGGCGAGAATATGTCGAGCTACAAGTCGAAGATGAACGACGATTTTTCCGAGGGACAGTATGCAATGCCAACGGCGGCTGACATTCCGCCTTCTGGTGGAGCTGATAGCAATCCGTTTGGGAGTCAGTACACATCGGACAATGAGCCGATGCCTTTCTAAACAAAGACCATAAGTCCATTCCTTGAAAAGGGATTATCAATAGCGTGTCATTCTGAGTGTGAATTCCGAGTGACACTTTTTTTGTTTTTTATGAATGTCGTTTTGTATATTTTTTATAACTTTGCGCGATTTATTGTTTTTGAGTAAAAAAATAACTATATATGAATATCTCTTATAATTGGCTGAAGGAGTATGTAGATTTCGACCTTTCAGCACAAGAAGTGGCTGATGCACTTACAAGTGAAGGTCTTGAAGTTGGCTCTGTTGAAGAAGTGCAGACTATCAAAGGCGGTCTGCAAGGACTTGTTGTGGCTGAAGTGCTTACATGCGAGGCACATCCTAATTCAGATCACATGCACATAACAACCGTAAACATCGGCGAGGCTGAGCCTGTGCAGATTGTATGCGGTGCTGCAAACGTTGCTGCTGGTCAGAAGGTAATCGTTGCAACGCTCGGCACAAAACTCTACGATGGCGACGAGTGTTTCACTATCAAGAAGAGCAAGTTGCGCGGCGTTGAGAGCAACGGTATGATTTGTGCAGAAGATGAGATAGGTATAGGAAACGATCATAGCGGTATCATCGTGCTTCCAAACGACGCTGTTGTTGGAACTCCTGCTGCCGAATATTATAACATCAAGAGCGACTATGTAATCGAGGTCGATATCACTCCAAACCGTGCCGACGCTTGCTCGCACTACGGCGTGGCTCGCGACCTTTACGCATGGCTCGTTCAGAACGGATACAAGACATCAATTCATCGTCCAAGCGATGAGGCTTTTGCCGTTGACAACAACGATTTGGAGATTGACGTCGATGTACAGAATACCGAGGCTTGTCCTCGCTATGCAGCCGTAACTGTTACTGGTTGCGAGGTTAAGGAAAGTCCTGACTGGCTGAAGGACAAACTCCGCACAATCGGTTTGCGTCCAATCAACAACATCGTGGATATCACCAATTATATAATGATGGCATACGGCCAGCCATTGCACTGCTTCGATGCTGACATGATTGACGGCAAGAAGGTTGTTGTAAAGACTATGCCTGATGGAACTCCGTTCGTAACTCTCGATGGCGAGGAGCATAAGTTGAGCGACCGCGACCTTGCAATCTGCAATGCTAACGCTCCGATGTGCATCGCCGGCGTATTCGGCGGAAAGGGCTCTGGAACATACGAGACAACAAAGAACGTATTGTTCGAGAGTGCATACTTTAACCCAACCTGGATTAGAAAGAGTGCGCGCCGTCATGGCTTGAGCACTGATGCAAGTTTCCGTTTCGAGCGCGGAATCGACCCTAACGGTCAGATTTATGCTTTGAAGCAGGCTGCCATCTTGGCAAAGGAACTTGCCGGCGGTAAGGTTTCAATGCAGATAAAGGATGTTTATCCAAATCCGATTTCAGATTTCAAGGTAAGTGTAGAATACAAATATATCAACGACCTTATCGGCAAGGAGATTCCTGCCGATACCGTTAAGAGCATCGTAAAGTCTCTCGAGATGCAGATTCTTTCAGAAACTGCCGAAGGTCTTGAATTGCAGGTTCCTGCATATCGAGTTGATGTTCAGCGTCCTTGCGATGTTGTTGAGGATATCCTTCGCATCTACGGATATAACAATGTTGAGATTCCGACAAGCGTAAATTCATGTCTTGCCATCAAGGGCGACATCGACAAGAGCAACAAGTTGCAGAATCTTGTAGCAGAGCAGCTTGTAGGCTGTGGCTTCAACGAGATTCTTAACAACTCACTTACAAAGGCTGCTTACTATGACAATCTCGCAAGTTTCAAGAGCGAGAATCTTGTACGCGTAATCAATCCGCTTTCAACAGACCTTAACGTAATGCGTCAGACTCTGTTGTTCGGTGGTTTGGAGAGCATTGCTCACAATGTGAACCGCAAGAGCAGCAACCTCAAGTTCTTCGAGTTTGGCAACTGCTATTATTTCCATGCCGAGAACAAATGCGCCGATATTATTCCGGGTGTTTCAAAGAGCACAGAGCCTGAGGTTATCAAGCATGTTCTCGATGCTTACAGCGAGGATTATCATATGGCTCTCTGGCTTACAGGAAAGAAGGTGTCAGGCTCATGGGCGCATGCTGATGAGGCTTCGAGCATCTACGAACTGAAGGCTTATGTCCTGAACATTTTCGCCCGTCTTGGCGTTAACATGGCTTCTCTTGTAGTTGTTGACGGCAAGAGCGACATTTTCTCAAAGAGTGTCGAGATTCAGAATCGTGGTGGAAAAGTGCTTGCTGTGTTCGGTATCGTTAGCAAGAAACTTCAGAAGGCATTTGATATAGCAAACGAAGTTTACTATGCCGACATCAACTGGAAACTTGCTATGAAGGCAATCAAGAATAATAAGGTTAGTTACAAGGAAATCAGCAAGTTCCCTGCGGTTAGCCGTGACCTTGCATTGCTCGTTGACAAGAACGTTGAGTTTGCAGCCATCGAGGAGATTGCTTACAAGTGTGAGAAGAAACTCCTGAAGGATGTCAAGTTGTTCGATGTTTACGAAGGCAAGAATCTTGAGGCTGGCAAGAAGAGTTACGCTGTAAACTTCACTCTGCAAGATGAGCAGAAAACTCTGAACGACAAGCAGATTGATGCTATCATGAACAAGATAATCGATGCCCTCACAAAGCAACTCGACGCTAAGTTGAGATAATCTGACAGAGACATCAGAAAACGAAATATTAACTAAAAAATATAAAATACAAATGGGAAGAGCATTTGAATATAGAAAGGCTACCAAATTGAAGAGATGGGGCCACATGGCAAAGACTTTTACTCGCCTTGGCAAGCAGATTGCTATCGCTGTTAAGGCTGGTGGTCCAGAGCCAGAGAACAATCCGGCATTGCGTTCAATCATTGCTACTTGTAAGCGCGAGAACATGCCTAAGGATAACATCGAGCGTGCTATCAAGAACGCAATGGGAAAGGACCAGAGCGAATACAAGAGCATGACTTACGAGGGATACGGTCCTCACGGAATTGCTGTATTCGTTGATACTCTTACAGATAACACAACTCGTACCGTTGCCGATGTTCGCTCAGTATTCAACAAGTTCAGCGGAACACTCGGAACAACTGGTTCTTTGGCATATCTTTTCGACCATAAGTGCGTATTCACATTCAAGAAGGCTGCCGATACAGATATGGAAGAACTTATCCTTGAACTTATCGATTTCAACGTAGACGATGAGTTCGATGAGGACGAGGAAGAGGGTACAATCACAATCTACGGCGATCCTAAGAGCTATGCTCAGATTCAGAAGTTCCTCGAGGAAAAGGGCTTTGAGGATATCGGTGGTGAGTTCACTTATATTCCAAACGATTTGAAGGACGTTACTGACGAGCAGCGCGCATCTATCGACAAGATGGTTGAGCGTCTTGAGGAGTTCGACGACGTTCAGAGCGTATTCACTAACATGAAGCCAGCCGAGGCTTAATCTGTCAGATGAAAAAGGTTTATCAGACGCAGGGAACTTGCAGCAAGTTTATCGAGTTTGACGTTGAGGACGGAATCGTAAACGACGTAGTCTTTTACGGCGGATGCAACGGAAATCTTCAGGGAATAGCCCGTCTTGTGAAGGGTATGAAGGTCGATGATGTCATCTCTCGACTCGAAGGCATAAACTGCGGCGGAAAGGGAACCTCTTGCCCCGACCAGTTGGCAAAGGCTCTGCGCGAACAGATTGAAGGAATTTGATTCTTTTAGATTATAAAATAAAACTTTTAAAAAAGGATTACTTTTAAGTAATCCTTTTTTTTATTTGAATATAATTTAAATATTTATAAAAGTTGTGCGAATTGAAAAATGTTTTTATTTTTGCATGATTTTTAAATAAATATAAAAATACTGTTATAACAACAATATGAAGTCGGACATCGAAATCGCGAGAGAAAGTAAACTTGAGCCGATAGAGAACATTGCAAGAAAGATAGATATTCCTTTGGAAGAACTCGAACTTTACGGCAAGTATATTGCAAAAGTTCCAGAGAGGCTTATTGACGATTCGAAGGTGAAAGAGAGTAACCTGATTCTCGTCACGGCAATCACTCCAACAAAGGCTGGCATCGGAAAGACCACAGTCTCAATCGGCCTTGCCCTCGGTCTAAATAAGGTTGGCAAGAAAGCAGTCGTGGCATTGCGCGAGCCTTCGCTCGGTCCGTGCTTCGGAATGAAGGGCGGCGCTGCGGGTGGCGGTTATGCACAGGTTCTTCCAATGGAGAAGATAAACCTTCACTTTACGGGCGATTTTCACGCCATAACGAGTGCGCATAACATGATTTCTGCTTTGCTCGACAATTACATCTATCAGCATCAGGATGATGGATTTGGTTTGAAGCAGGTGCTCTGGAAGCGCGTTCTTGATGTGAACGACCGTTCTTTGCGCTACATCGTCACAGGGCTCGGACCTAAGACGAATGGTATAACTGCCGAGAGTGGATTCGACATCACTCCTGCCTCAGAGATTATGGCAATTCTCTGCCTTAGCAAGGATGAGGACGATTTGCGCAGAAGAATTGAAAATATTCTGCTTGGCATCACGCTCGACGACAAGCCTTTCACTGTTAAGGATATGGGTGTGGCTGGCGCGATTTGCGTGCTTTTGCGCGATGCCTTGCATCCTAATTTGGTTCAGACAACTGAGAATACGCCAGCCTTTGTACATGGCGGTCCGTTTGCCAACATTGCTCACGGTTGCAACACTGTTCTGGCAACTAAGTTGGCTATGACATATGGCGATTATGTCATCACCGAGGCCGGATTCGGTGCCGACCTTGGAGCTGAGAAGTTCTACGATATCAAATGCCGAAAATCGGGCATCACTCCAAAGTTGACCATCATTGTTGCAACGACTCAGGGCTTGAAGATGCATGGCGGCGTTCCGTTGGAGCGCATCAAAGAACCAGATGAACTCGGTCTTGTGCAGGGCTTGCAGAATCTCGACAAGCACATCCGTAATTTGAGAAAATTCGGTCAGACGGTGATTGTCTGCTTTAATCGTTTTGCAACCGATGTCGATTCAGAGTTGGAGCTCGTCAGAAAGCATTGCGAGGAATTGGGAGTGGGCTTTGCCATCAACAATGCCTTTACCGAAGGTGGCGATGGCGCTGTAGAGCTCGCAAGGCTTGTGGCTGATACTGTCGAGAAGAATCCTTCAGAGCCGCTGAATTTTGCTTATAATGACAATGATTCGGTAGAGGAGAAGATTTACAAGGTTGCTCACAACCTTTATGGCGCGAGCATCGTAACATACAGCAGTGCTGCAAAGAAGATGATGCAGAGAATTGAGCAGTTGGGCGTTTCGCACTTCCCAATTTGTATCGCCAAGACTCAGTATTCGTTCAGTACCGACCCTAAGATTTACGGTGCGGTAGATAATTTTCCGTTTGCCGTGCGCGACATCGTGATAAATCAGGGAGCAGAGATGCTTGTCGTCATTGCCGGAGAAATCCTCAGAATGCCGGGATTGCCAAAAGTTCCGCAGGCCGAGAAAATTGACATCGTAAACGGTCAGATTGAAGGTTTGTCATAGCAAAAGCATAAGTGTGTTCTCTTCCTGTAAAAAGGAAGGGCAATCATATAAAAGAAAGTCCTTATACGGACAATTAAGAATGAGAGGTTAAGAAAGAGAAGGCTGCAAGATTCGTTTCTTGCAGCCTTTGTTGTATTCATCAGTTTTCTGACGGTTTCTCGAAAATCTGGTTGTTTGCGCTTGTAACAGGAAGCGGCTCAACGTGGCGGATGTAGATATCGCGCTGTGGGAACGGAATCTCAATGTGATTAGCGTTGAGCGTGTTGTAGATGCTTTCCTTTATCTTTGCGCAGACGGCAATCTTCTTCTCAACAAGAACCCAGAAGGTAACGTACAGGTTAACGCTGTTGTCGCCGAAATCGTTGAAGATTACGCCGTAAGTCTGGTTCTTTGCCGTGCTGATGATGTCGCGGCCCAGATTATCCTTCTGAATCTCCTGTTCGATACATTTCACGAGCAGCTGGCGCACTTCCTCTACGTTTGCACCGTAAGCCACGCCAACAGGGACTTTTACAAGCTCGTACAGATGGTTCTTTGTTAGGTTCTTGAAATTCTTTGTAAAGAGCGAACTGTTCAGGAATGCAATCGTGCAGCCGTCGGCAGTACTGATTTGTGTACTCTGATATGTGATGCTCTCAACCTTTCCTCTTATGCCGTCGCACTCGATGTAGTCGCCAACATGCAGACGACCAGCCATGAGCGACATACCATAGAAGAAGTTCTCGAGCAAGTCCTTCATGGCGAAACCGACACCTGTTGCCAAACCTGCGGTGATGAGCGAAATTGCACTTGTAGAGATGCTGAACCATTTCATCACAAAGATGCAGTAGATACCCCAAACGGCAATTGTCGTGGCGTTGTCTGTAAGAGTATAGTTTGGTCTGTTCTGCCCGATAGTTGTAATCATTATGCCTTTTTCTTCCTTCAATGCCTGCGATTTTTTCTTGGCATATCTCCACCAGGCTTTTAGAGAATAGCAGATGTATCTGAAGATGAAGAACATTCCGATTACGAGGCAGATGCGTGCCAGCGACATCTGCAACTTTCCTTCTATATGAACGAATTCGAAGAAGAAGAAGTTCTTACAGATTTCCTGCATGTTAAATACTCCGGCAGCCCAGTTGATACAGAACAAAACAGAGATTACCGAGATGATTGGTACGAATGCCTGCTCAATGAAGTCGTAGAACCAAGTAATTCTAACGTATTCGCCACTCTTGTTCTTCATCACTTCCTCGGCGCTGTTGCGTTCTTTCTTAGTTGTGTTGCTGTCGTTTACAACCTCGTCAAGTTCCTTCGGACGCTTAGGTTCTGGACGGTTGTTGTTCTGAGCCTGCAACAGTTCGAACTTGTATTTGCGCTCGGCAGCCTTTCTTTTCTGAATTCTGAGATAAAGCACAACTTCGTGAAGAATGTACTTTCTCTTGTAGTTCTCAAGAATGTAATATATACATGTAATTGTTTGGATTGCCGTAAGTTGGAATAGCCACCAGATGAAAATCTGTACAGCCAATAGGGTATATCCGCACCACGACATTATGGTTGATATTACCATCGATGCCAGCGCAATCCATGTGTAGAACTGGTCAGAAAGACTGTGCTTCAAGTCCTCGAGTTCCAGTTTCTTTCTTATTCTGTTCATCGAAACATACTGCCAAATTGTGAAGATGAGCAGGATAGGAGGGAACACAAGCTCGATAATGTCGTTCGGAATGAAGATAATTCGGAACGAGATGATGATGAAGCCCATCAGGATGATTGGCGTGTAGAGCATGAATCCGCTTCGGATAAGTTTTCCGTTAAGACGGATAAGAAGCGAGATGAGGATAACGCCCACGAGCCATGCAAACTCGATAAGCAGGCTTGTCGCCATCTGCATGAAGTTGTTGCTTGGCATTATATTGCGCACAATCATAACGGCTATGGCAAACAGCACGAATGTTACGGCAAGCGTTATGCAGACTTTCTTCTGGGCAAATTCCTCACTCTTGAAATAGTTCTTTATTTTGTTGAATACGTTGTCTGACTCTTCTTCTTTCTTCTCCTTCTTCATAATCTTGCGATAGAAATTTTCGAGTCGCGAAACATTTCCGGCAATTCCGAGGATAAGTGCAGAACTGATTATTCCTGACAAAATGAGGTAGATAATGACGAAGATAGACAGGAAGATGACGATAGGACCTTTCCATTGTGAGCGAGCCTCTTTGTTTGCTGCAAACGAGTACTTGTTCTCAAAGTCCTCCTGTATGTTTCTTGTAACGCGGTCAAGACGGCTCAGAGTCTTGAAATAGTTGTTGCTTCCGTTCTTGAAGATAGAGTTCTGCAAGTCCTGATAGCGCATTTCTGCATAGTCATTCAGTTCCTTCAGTTTCTTGTTCAGACGCTCGTAGTCTTCCTTGTCGTATGTCATCTGGGTGCGCATCTGCTTGAACATTCCGAGAATCTCGTTGCAGTATTCAATACATTCGTCGCGCTCCTTCTGGCTCTTCTTGCTAAGTTGAGGGAAAGTCATTCCCTTCTTCTTCATCTCCTCCAGACGCTTTGCAAACTTGTGCTTCACGCTGTCGGGCATTGCGTTCATCCTTTTTTCTCTCTGGAGTTTTGCATTTCCCACAGCGGGACTGATGGCTTCAAGACTCGAAATCAATCCTTCGTATCTCAAAATTTCTACGTTCAAATTGTTAAGGATTGTTTCGTAAGGAACAGAATTACCTCTTGTAAACTGATGGTATAGTGTTGTTGCCTCGGAGCAGGCGTATGTCATGTCAAAAGTGTAGTCGGTTCGCTGCGAATAAATCATCAGCGACAGTTGGTTGCACTTTTGTATTGTCTGAATCATCTGCTTGTGCTGAGCGTCGTTACGCTGTTTGTATCTCACCATGCGCTTTTCCATGTTGTCATGGTAACTCTTCAGTTCCGAACGCAGCACGCTTATGGTCTGCTCCAGATTTTTTTCTTTCAGAACCGCATGCGAGTGCACGGAAAAGCACAATGCGATTAAAAGAAATAGAAAGATTTTTTTCATATATTACTACAATATTAGTTATTAAAATCTTGTGAACGAAAAATATATAGTTGCAAATATACAGCAAACATTGTTATAACAAAATAAATTCCGCATTTTATAACGGCATAATATTGCGTTTAGTGCCATCTTCCAGCGTTTTTTACGGCTATTTTTGCCCCAAAGAGGTACATTTTTGATAATTTGATATATTAAAAAATGTAAAAAGTCGGTTTGTAACCTTCTTTATCGTTAATTTTGCAGAATAAAACAGATTTTTTATGATTTTAATAGCCGATAGCGGATCTACAAAAACCGATTGGTACATAACAGGCGTTGAGCAGGCACGTCAGGTGCAGACTGCCGGCATGAATCCTTATATGCAGACTTTCGACTCGATGGTGCATATAATTCAGGACGACTTGCTGAAACTTCTTGGAACATCTTTCTTCGAGAAGGTCGAGGCTGATGAGGCTCCGCTCGAAGTCTATTTCTATGGTGCTGGTTGCACGGCAGAGAAGATTCCGTTGGTTGAATCGGCTTTGAAAACTGTTTTTTCTAACGCATCAATCTTTGTCGGAAGCGATTTGCTTGGTGCTGCTCGTGCTTTGTGTGGTGCCGAGAAGGGTATCGCCTGTATTCTTGGAACAGGTTCAAACTCATGCCTTTATGATGGCTGTGAGATTGCCGAGAACGTGTCGCCCCTCGGCTTTATTCTTGGCGACGAGGGTAGTGGTGCTGTGCTTGGCAAGATTTTCATAGGCAATTGCCTAAAAAAGCAGTTTGCAGACGCATTATGCCGTGAATTTTTGGGAGAGTATAACCTCACGGTAGCAGATATTATAAACAAAGTGTATCGTGAGCCGATGCCAAACAGATTCTTGGCAAGTTTCTGTCCGTTCATATACAAACATCGTCGAGAACCTGAAATCCATCAGATGCTCGACGAAGCATTCACTGCATTCTTTAAAAGAAATGTAAGTCTATATAGAAAGAAAGAACTTCCTGTAAACTTTGTTGGTAGTGTGGCATACTTTTATCAAGACGAACTGAAGCAAGTTGCATCGCGCGAAGGTTATCATGTCGGAACAATCCTTCGCAGTCCAATCGAGGGACTTTTGCGTTTCCACACTTTAAATGACTAATCTATAAGTCTTTCGTAAACTTTTATGTTTGCAGCGTTAGAACTAATAGAGCGCATGTTCGCATAGTCCTTTGTGATTGTCAAGTCCCACGAAGAATCAGGGTTGTCGGGGTTTTCATAGTGGAAAACATAACGACCTTCTTCCTCTTTCTGATATGCAAACTGTACATCTCCGTAATTGTTGTTGCCACTTGCATCCGAGAACCAACAAGTTGTATAGTCAGGAGTAAATGTTAAAAACTCAAGCGTATTGTTGGCTTTCATTTCCTCGTTTGTGCCTTTTATGATTTTTGCTGTGTTTCTGTATTTGAAAACGACATTTTGTGCTTCACAAAAGGCTGTGAAAAGTGTGATGCAAAATAATGTCAATAATAATCTCTTCATCTTCGTAATATTTCTGGTGTTATATATTGCAAATATAGATTACTAATTTGAAATATCAAATATAAATTGAAAAAAAAATCGCGGATTTTTTATGTTTTTTAACAATGTTGAAAATTTTGTTAAAATCGGTTAAAAAAAGTCCTGCTAAGATTTGGAAATATAAAATATTGTTTTTATCTTTGCATCGCTTTTCGAATAAAGGGCGTTTAGCTCAGCTGGTTTAGAGCATCTGCCTTACAAGCAGAGGGTCGGCGGTTCGAATCCGTCAACGCCCACTTAGGAGACTTCATTTTTTTTGAAGTCTCTTTTTTTTTATTGAATTTCCTAGTGTGTTTCTCGATTTGAATTTCTGAAATTAAAAAACGAACATTTTGTGTAATACAGAAAAAGGATAGAGTATCAAAACCCTATCCTTTCCTTAATTAGATATTATCGTCTTTTTATTTGATGTCGATAACTGGAATCTCGTCCTTGTCGTTGTAGTATAGATTCTCACCAGCCATACCCCAAATGAAAGTGTAGTAGTATGTACCGGCAGCAGCGTGCATTGACCACTCAGGGCTCATGATTGCCTGCTCGTTGTGTAACCATACGTTGCGGCTTTCCTGTGGTTCGCCCATAACGTGTGATATGGTCTGCTTCTCTGGAAGGTTGAAGTAATAGTAAGCCTCGATACGGCGACCATGAGTGTGAGGAGGCATTGTGTTCCATACTGCACCCGGGTTAAGCTGTGTCAAGCCGAGCTGCAACTGGCATGGGCCTTCTTCGAGCACGTCGTTTACGATTAGTTTGTAAACGGTACGGTTGTTTGCTTCTTCAGTAGTGCCAACTGGACCCCAAACGGCTGCTTTAAGCGAGCCCTTGCGACCGTCGAGTGTAATCCACTGTGTCTTATAGTGCTGATGAGCAGTAGCAGAGTTCAGATAGAACTTTGCTGGTTTGTTGGCGTCCTTAGAGCGGAATTCAACAACCTTGTTTACATCCTTGTCCTTGCCAATGTGACCGCGACCGATGTAAAGTGCTTCTTTTGGAGAAAGTGCATATTCCTTACCGTCAACAATTACGAAACCAACGCCCTCGCCGCAATTTACAACGCCAAGCTCGCGGTTGTAAAGGAAGTATTTCTCCTTGATGTTCTTGTCAACATCAAGACCAAGTTCCCAGAAATTCTCCAGCTTCAGAGTCTTCTTTACTGGCATTGCACCACCAAAGATAAAGCGGTCGTAGTGTGAATAAGTCAGGAGGATTGAGTCAGCCTCCATAACCTTCTCCATAACAAAACGCTCACGAAGCATCTTTGTGTCGTAGTGCTTTACATCCTCTGGATGACAAGCAGTCTGGAATTTTACATGCTGAGCACCAACGTAGCGGTCAGGCTCTGTAGCGTTTGCATTGAGTGCTGCAACTGCGAGTGCTGCAGCGAATAATATTTTCTTCATTTCAGTGTTATTGATTAGTTTGATTTAATTTGCTTTGTTAATCTGCTTTCTGTTCCAAGCAAGCAGAATGATTGTGATAACTGTCAGTATACCTGCGCCGATATAGTTGAGGTACTTCATACAACTGTATATCAAGAAGGCGATAGGAGATGAGGCAAAGTCGAGAGAACCAGCCTTGAATCCTTCTGGCACTTTCACAGCCTGATCGTCAGGGTGTGCAGCCGAAACCATCTGTGCTGCTGAAGTGAAGTTATCTGCCATCCATGTAACAAACAGCAATCCAACGGCAATAACAACCAAACCGACGATGAAACTCTTTACCACATTTCCGTTAGTGTATGGCAGAACCATTACAAAAACATAGAACATACCGGCAAGTGATGCCAATGGTAGGAACTGGTTGCCAGGAAGAACAACTGCAAGAACCAATGTAACTGGTATAAGCAGAAGGCTCACGATAAGTGTTGTTGGGTGACCGATAACAAGAGCAGGTGACATTCCGATGTAGAACTCTTTTTTGTCGCCAAACTTCTTTGCTATAAGTTCGCGTGTTGCTTCAGAGATAGGCTTCAATCCTTCGATAAAGAGGCTTGTGATTCTTGGAATAAGTTCCATCACGGCTCCCATCTTTATGCCAAGACCGAGTGTTGCTGGAATTTTGTCAACTAATTGCTTGCTGTCTTCGCAAGCCAAGCAGCCGATGGCAATGCCGATGATTACGCCCAAGAAAAGTGGTTCTCCAAACAAACCGAACTTCTTCTTCATTCCTTCTGCATCGATATTAAGTTTGTCGAATCCCGGAATCTTATCGAGAACTTTGCCTATTACGATGGCAAATGGAGTGAATCCCTGACAGAATGGCTGTGGAATGCTGATGCCTTCCATATTTGGGTAGAACTTCTGGAATTTCTTTGCTGTGAGGTCTGCCATAACAAGGGTTATGATATAGCAGATAATTGCAGCGAAGAATCCCCATACTACAGGGTAACTCCATCCAAGACTGTCGGCAAGGAAGTAAGTAACAGCGCCAATGAAGGCAAAATGCCAGTAGTTCCAAAGGTCTATGTTTACTGTTCGGGTGCAGCCACTCAGCAAAAGCAAAAGGTTAACGCCTAGACAAACAGGGATTATGAACGCTCCAACAGTTGTGTTGTATGCAACAGAAGCGGCAGCTGGCCATCCCATGTCGAATACCTTCAACTCAAGACCGTAAATTCTGACAACATCGTTTAGTGCAGGTCCAAGACTACTTGTCAGCAAGCCTGTGATAACACCCAAGCCTACGAAACCTACTCCGACATAAAGACCGCTTTTTAGAGCCTTAGAAAATTTGATGCCAATACAAACTCCAAGAATTGTGAAGATTATAGGCATCATCACGGCAGCCCCAAGGCCGATAATGTAAGAGAAAAATTGTTCCATAAAAAGGTTTTTCTTTTTTGATTAAAATATAATTAGTTAATAAATTTGGGTGCTAAGTTAGCAATTTTTTCTCATAATATAGTTATCGCACACGAAATATTTGAGTCAGCCAAATGTTAAATATTCTTTATTGCTCGTTTCCTTTTGTTTTTGGTGGTGGATATTGTCTATTTTTTGCATAAATCCCAAAAGCAAGCGCCACAAGAAAATGAATCTTGCAGCGCTTTTATATAACATAAGTCTGTTTGTTACAAAGGAATGTTTCCGTGCTTCTTTGGAGGAAGCGTCTTCATCTTGTTGCGAGCCATCTCGAGTGCCTGAATAATCTTTTTTCTTGTATCCTGAGGCATAATAATCTCATCAATGTAGCCGAGTTCTGCAACTCTGTATGGATTTGCGAAGTTCTCCTTGTACTCTTCGATGTGCTTCTTCTTCTCCTCGTCCGAAGCCTTGCGGTAAAGAAGGTTTACTGCACCCTCTGCGCCCATAACGGCAACCTCGGCTGTTGGGTATGCAAAGTTCACGTCAGAACCAATCTGTTTGCAAGACATAACGATGTATGCGCCGCCGTAAGCCTTTCGGGTAATTACTGTTACCTTTGGAACTGTTGCCTCTGCATAAGCGTAGACAACCTTTGCGCCGTGGCGGATGATACCGTTGTGCTCCTGAGTTGTTCCCGGAAGGAATCCCGGAACATCCTCGAATGTTACCAATGGAATGTTGAAGCAGTCGCAGAATCTTACGAAGCGTGCAATCTTGTCTGATGCGTCAATGTCGAGAACGCCTGCGTAGAATGCTGGCTGATTAGCAACGATGCCGACAGTTCTGCCAGCCATACGACCGAAACCGATGATTGCGTTCTTTGCAAAGTTGCCCTGAACCTCGAAGAAATAGTGGTCATCAAGCACAGGTTCGATGATATCCTTCATGTCGTAAGGCATGTTAGGGTCAGCAGGGATAACTGTATTCAGCGATTCCTCAACTCTTGCAATATCGTCGTTTGTTGGAACGGTAGCAATCTCGTCCATGTTGTTTGATGGCAAGAAACTCAGAAGCTCGCGGATTGCCATAAGCTGCTCCTCCTCTGTGTTGCTAAGGAAGTGTGCAACGCCGCTCTTGCTGCTGTGAGTGTAAGCACCGCCAAGTTCCTCCTTGCTAACGTCTTCGTGAGTTACGGTCTTTACAACATCCGGACCTGTGATAAACATGTGGCTGTTGTCCTTAACCATAAAAATGAAGTCGGTAAGTGCTGGAGAATAGCAGGCACCGCCGGCGCAAGGTCCCATGATTGCTGAAATCTGTGGGATTACGCCAGAAGAAATTGTGTTGTTGTAGAAGATTGAGGCAAAGCCTGTAAGACTTTCAACACCTTCCTGAATACGAGCGCCGCCTGAGTCGTTAAGACCGATGATAGGAGCACCGTTTCTGAGTGCCAGTTCCTGAATCTTTACAATTTTCTGAGCATTTACGGCACTTAGAGTACCGCCATATACTGTGAAGTCGAATGCGTAGACAAAAACCTGCTTGCCGTCAATCTTACCGTATCCTGAGATAACGCCATCGCCCGGAATGTGCGATTTGTCCATTCCGAAGTTTGTGCATCTGTGAACGGCAAACTTGTCCATCTCGACAAACGTACCCTTGTCGAGCAGCATATCAATACGTTCGCGGGCAGTCATCTTGCCTGCTGCGTGCTGCTTCTCAATGCGGTCAAGTCCGCCGCCAAGTTCTGCAGTCTTGTTTTTCTCTTCAAAAACTTTATATTTATCTTCTATTTCCATAAAAAAGGAATTTGAATTATCATTTATTATCTAAGTCAAGCAGCACCAATACTTGGTCGGAGGCAACGGTATCGCCCTCCTTCACAAGAATCTCCTTGATTGTGCAGTCTTGGTTCACCTTGTAGTTGCTCTGCATTTTCATTGCCTCGATAACTACGATGGTGTCGCCAGCCTTCACCTTGTCGCCAGCCTTGGCATGCACGCTTACAATCTTTCCCGGCATAGGAGAGATTATCTTACTGTCCTGACGGTCATCCTCGCCCTTCTTCAAGCGTAGATACTTGGCTGTTGAGTCGATAATCTCAACATCGTAAGAAGAGAAGTTTGCATTGACTTTGTATTTCTTTCCGCTTTCTGAGCGGATAAACTCTGCGTTAAAAGACTTTCCATCATACAAGATAGAACATCCGCCTCTTTCAACGAACGCAATGTCAAGGTCATACTCTGTGCCATCAATCTTTATGCGCACGTTATTGCCCTGCTTGCTGATTAGTTCAACGTCAGCAATTCTGTCACCTATCTTTATTTCCATAATTATATTCTTAAAACGCCTTTGTGCAAACCAAATTCTCTCCAACGGCTTGTAGCAGTGGCATCAGCCGAAACAACAGTCTTGTTCTCCTCAAGATTCATCAGATAGTCGATGTATGCTGCAACTATCGCAATGTTCTGCTTTGTACCGTTTTCTGGATCTTTCTTTGTCAGTTCCTCGCCGTGCTTTGCAATGAAGCCGGTATCGTAGTGTCCTTCTACGAAATCAGGAGTAGACATGATATTGCGCAGGTATTTTATGTTATTCTTTATACCTGTAATCTTAAACTCATACAGAACGCGGCGCATACGCTCGATGGCGTACTCGCGTGTTACAGCCCATACAATGAGTTTACCAATCATTGGGTCGTAGTGAACAGGGATTTCGTAGCCCTCATAAACATAACTATCCCAACGAACGCCGATACTGTTCGGCTCAACAAGTTGTTTGATTACGCCCGGAGCAGGCATGAAGTTCAGGTCTGTATCCTCGGCACAGATACGGCACTCGATGGCATGACCTCTCTGCTTGATGTCTTCCTGCTTTAAGCGCAATGGAATGCCTGATGCTACGTTAATCTGCTCTTTTACAAGGTCAATACCCAAAACCTCTTCGGTGATAGGATGTTCAACCTGAAGACGGGTATTCATTTCGAGGAAATAGAAATTGTGGTTCTTGTCAACCAAGAACTCGATTGTGCCGGCACCTTCGTAGTGTACAGCCTTGGCTGCTGCAACTGCGGCTTCGCCCATCTGCTTCTGTAGTTCAGGAAGCATGAATGGAGAAGGTGACTCTTCAACAATCTTCTGGTTGCGGCGCTGAACAGAACATTCGCGCTCGCAAAGATGTATAACGTTTCCATACGAATCGCCAAGAATCTGGAATTCAATATGGTGTGGTTCTTCTACGAATTTTTCGATGTAAACGGTATCGTCGCCGAATGAAGAAAGTGACTCTGATTTAGCGCTTGTGTATGCTTCAACAACCTCTTCTTCAGAGCGAATCAAGCGGATACCTTTACCACCGCCTCCCATTGATGCCTTCATCATTACAGGGAAGCCAATCTCTTTTGCTACCTTAATAGCCTCTTCTGCACTCTGCAAGCCTTTTTCTGTTCCCGGAACAACCGGAACGTTGGCTGCTTTCATACACTTGCGTGCCGAAATCTTGTCTCCCATCATATCCATAGTCTCGGCTGAAGGACCTATGAAAATTATTCCTTCTGCCTGACAACGGCGTACGAACTCGGAATTTTCAGAAAGGAAACCGTATCCCGGATGTATTGCGTCCGCATTGTGTTCCTTGGCGGCTTCGATTATCTTCTCTATGTTAAGATAACTTTCTTTTGATGCTGCAGGACCAAGGCATACAGCTTCGTCAGCATATAGTACATGTTTCGCGGTTCTATCAGCTTCAGAATAAACTGCAACAGATCTGATGCCCATCTCACGACATGAACGCATTACACGCATTGCAATTTCACCACGGTTTGCGATTAGTATTTTTTCGATCTTTCGTGGACTCTTGTTAATTTGCATTTTGTATTTAGTTTTTAATAAAAGTGCCCAAGCTAACAATAGCTTTTCGGGTATTTTTTACAAATTTGGCGCAAATATAATAGTTTTTTTTGGAACTATTACACGTTGAATATTTTTTTTACTTTTTACACCTCGTTTGTAGTGGCTGTTTATTATTCTTTCAGCAGTTTAAGCAAGCTTTCGTTGAATGGCTTGTATGTGCTTTCTTTTGGACTGTTGTTGGTTTCAGGCTCTGTGTTCTCGCCGTTTTCCCAAGGTCTGAAAGCCTTTTCTTCTTGCTGTCTGAAGTTCTTGTTATAGTTAGGACGCTGATTGCCTCTGTTGTCGTTGTTGTATTGTTGGTAGAATCCGTTACGGTTGTCGTTGTTGCGAGGCTGGAAATTTCTGTTGTTCTGACGGAAATTTCTGTTGTCGTAGTTGTTGTACTGACGCTCATTATCAAATGGCGCGTCGTTCTGTCCAAACTGGCGGTCATTATTCCGCTGGTAATTATTGTTGTAAGGACGATCGTAGTTCCTCTGCCTGTTGTCGTAGTTGTTGTATTGGCGGTCGTTGTTGAACGGTGTATCGTTCTGTCCGAACTGGCGGTCGTTATTCCGCTGGTAATTATTGTTGTACTGGCGGTCGTTGTTAAACTGTCGTCCTTTATTATTGAACTGCCTGTCGTTATTAAAGAATGGACGATCGTTGAAGAACCCGTTGTTGTCGTATCGCGTACCGTTGTCGTAAGGGTCGAACAATTCCTGATCCAAAGTTGGTGTTCTCTGGACGTTATCCTTCTCTTCTTCCTCTTCCTTTACGTATTCAACGATTTCCTCAAATAGATGTTTGAGTTTTATGTTGAGTTCTCCCTTTTCGATTTTTCTTTCGTTTCGGTAAATCCACTGGTAAAGGTTCATTTCATCCTTGTCCTGTAGATTGCTTTTAGGTAGCATACCACCATGTTCTTCCTTGAAACGTTTTACTGCATTGTACTTGTTCATCCATTGTAGTTCACGTCCTTCGGTAGGCATGGCAACAGACTTTGCTTTCTCTTCTGCGGCAACCTTAGGATCCAAAACAGTTTCTTTCCATTGGAACTGTATGTTGTTGAGCAACTGTACTTTCTCAAAATCGAGCATGTCTATTTTTGCATCCCGATAGAAGGCGCGTTGTTTTTCGCTCCATAGGTAAAGCTGCTTTTCCTTGCCGGTGCTGTCTTTTTGTGGCCAGCGCCCGTTTTGCTTGTAAAATTCTGCAAGTCTTTCGTAATTCTTCTTCCAGAAGTCTTGTGTACTCTGTATATTATCCATTGTTAATTTTTGTTCAATGCTAAATGAAATGTAGCGTTTTATCTCGTTGTGCTATTAACAGTTGATTGATATTGCTCTGTTTATAAATGGTAAATGTAAAACGCGTGCGTCACCGTTGCGGATATTCGCACTGAACTGTGTAAAGACCATCGTTGCCTTCTTTGAAAGAAAGCATGATGTCGTTCTTCTGATATGTCGTAGTACGTCCTGTACCATCGTCATTGACATCGTATTTTTGAAACAACTGTTCCCTACTTGTTTTAATAAACTCGCCAAAGAGCATTCTGTCTGTTGTCTGATATTGTATTAGTGACAGGTGCTTTCCGAAGAAAGAAACCTTGACGCATCCTGTTATTGATTCGTATGGTGGAATAACGTTGTGTATTGAATCAAAATTGCATGCTATGCTAAAACAAAGGTTCGTTACTGCCGGAAATTCTGGGTCTGGATGCTCGATGGTTCTGTAATCGGTCTGGAAGCCACTCTGCCTCATGACCTTGCAGATCTCAACCTCCTTGGCTTTTCCTAATGCGAAAAAGTCCTCTGGAGTAAGCTTCTGCCCGAAAGCCATCATAGCAAATGTAAGCAATATAATGAGTGAAAATATGCGTTTCATACCTGATTCTTTCTTTATTTTTCATCGTGTATCGACATTGCAAAGATAGTATAATTTTTTAATCTACAACAAAAAACGATTTTTTTTTGTCTCGAAAAGTTAAAAAAATATAAAAAGTGCATTTTTATCTTGCAAAATATCGCGAAAAATAACGGTTGAGAATCAATTATCGCACTGCTAAGATTCTGCTATTTATTGTTGATTTTAAATCAATTTGTGGCTTTTGCCCGTTTCTTTTGTATTCAGAATTGGTTCAACGCAACGGATAGTCGCATTGGATTGTGTAAAGACCATCGTTGCCTTCCTTGAAAGAAAGCATAATGTCACCTTTCCTATATGCTGTAGTGCGACCGGTCTCGTCGTCTGTTATGTCGAATTTCTGGAACAGCTGTTCTCTGGTCATCTTTATATACTCGCCAAATAACATTCTGTCTGTTGTCTGGTACATGGCAAGCGCAATGTGCTTTCCTATGAACGAGACTTTTACGCAGCCTGTAATGGCATCGTATGGTGGAAGTACGTTGAACTCTGAGTCGAATTTGCATGCGATGCTGTAACAAAGGTCGGTTATCTTTGGCGAATCGGGAGTTGAGGGCGGAAGCACTCTGTATGTAGATTCGAAACCGCTCTGTCGCATGATTTTATTGACGTCAACTTCCTTGGCTTTTCCGAATGAGAAAAAGTCTTCTGGCATAAGCTTTTGTCCGAAAGCTGCTATAGTAATTGTAAATAATAAAATGCTGAGTGAAAATACTCGTTTCATACCTATTCGTTCTTTTGTTTCTATCGTGTTTTTGGATTCGCAAAGATAGAATATTTTTTTCATTTTCCATTCAGAATTGTCTTCTTTTTTATAGCGAAAGGCTGAAAAACGTAAATTTTTCATTTCTGTTTTATAAAGATTCGTCTAAAATATTGTGAAGAATGCTTTATCGTGTTACTTTTGCGTCAAAATAAGAAAACAGATGATTTATCCGCAAAATTTTGAGCAGAAAATAGGTTTTGATACTATCAGGCAGCTTGTCTCGGGTTACTGCCTGAGCAGTCTTGGAAAGGGTAGGGTTGAGGATATGGCTTTCATGGACTCGCTGAACAATATAAAAGAAAAGCTTGAGCCTGTTGCTGAATTCATAAAGATGCTTGAGGCTGGTGAGGCTTTCCCCGACCAATATTTTTTTGATGTCAGAGATTCTTTGAAAAGAGTCCGCTTGGCAGGAACGTATCTCGACGAACAGGAACTTTTTGATTTGCGCCGTTCGCTTGAGACTATTCTGCTTGTGGTTAGTTTCGTGAACCGTACGTCGGGTGATGCAGAGGATGCTGGAGAATATCTTTATCCGGCTCTCCATCGCGTTGCTGGCGATGTTATGACATATCCGCAGTTGATAAAGCGTGTTGATTCGATTCTCGACAAATACGGTCGCGTAAAGGATTCGGCTTCGCCAGAATTGCTTCGAATCAGACAGGAACTTTCGCGCACGGCAGGAAGCGTTTCGAAAAGTCTTCAGTCTATTCTCCGTTCGGCACAGGCTGATGGCTTGGTAGACAAGGACGTTGCTCCGACTTTGCGCGACGGTCGCTTGGTTATCCCGGTTGCGCCAGCTATGAAACGACGCATAAAGGGCATTGTTCATGACGAATCGGCAACAGGAAAGACCGTTTTTATCGAGCCTGCCGAGGTTGTGGAGGCAAACAACCGCATCCGCGAACTTGAGGGCGAGGAAAAACGAGAGATTATTCACATTCTGACTCAATTTTCACAAATTGTACGTGAGCATGTTGACGGTATTCTCTCATCTTTCGAGTTTCTTGCAGATATCGATTTCATTCGTGCCAAGGCTTACTTTGCCCGTTCAATGAATGCCGTCATTCCCGAATGTGTCGAAGAGCCGAAGGTTGATTGGGTAAAGGTTAAGCATCCGTTGCTGCTTTTGTCGCTGGCAAACAGCGGTCGTGATGTTGTTCCGTTGGATATAAGGCTCGACAAGGCGCACAGAATCTTGATAATATCTGGTCCGAATGCCGGTGGAAAATCAGTCTGTCTGAAGACTGTGGCTCTGTTGCAATACATGGTTCAGTGCGGATTGCCGATAACAGTAGATGCAAATTCTACGGTCGGTGTATTTCAACATTTGTTCATAGATATGGGCGATGAGCAGAGCATCGAGAATGACCTCAGTACGTATTCGAGCCATCTGCTTAACATGAAGGTGATGATGAAGCAGTGCAACGGCAAGAGTCTTGTGATGGTAGATGAGTTCGGCTCGGGTACAGAGCCGATGATTGGCGGTGCAATGGCAGAATCGGTATTGAGGCGATTCAATGCGAAGAAGGCTTTTGGCGTTATAACTACTCACTATCAGAACCTTAAACATTTTGCCGAGGATAACGAGGGTGTGGTAAATGGCGCAATGCTTTACGACCGAAAGGAGATGAAGGCTCTGTTCCAACTCGAAATTGGTAATCCGGGAAGTTCGTTTGCCGTCGAGATTGCCCGAAAAATCGGTATTCCCGAAGATGTTATAGCCGATGCATCGGCAATCGTTGGTCAGGAATACATAAATGCCGACAAATATCTTCAGGATATTGTGCGCGATAAGCGTTATTGGGAGCACAAAAGACAGAATGTGCATCAGCGTGAGAAGCAATTGGAGCAGACTATAGCAAAATATGAGGCTGAAATAGCACAACTAAATGCCGAACGCAAGTCTATTCTAAAGGAGGCGAAAGAACAGGCGGCATCTTTGCTGAAAGAGAGTAACGCGCGAATAGAAAATACTATTCGCTCGATTAAGGAGGCTCAGGCTGAACAGGAAAAAACACGCAATGCCCGTCAGGAACTCGAGGAGTTCAAGGAGAACGTAAATAATAAGGAGGCAGAAGATAAGATTGCACGTAAAATGCAGCAACTTATTGACCGTCAGAACCGTAAGAATAAACGAAAGGAAGATAAGCAGAACGGCGTAGTTGCCAAGCCTAATGAAGTTCATCGCGAAGTGGTGGCAAGGGCTGTTGAAAACAAGCCATTCTTGCAGGGTGACACGGTTAGAATAAAAGGTCAGACTACGGTTGGCGTACTTGCTGAAGTGAACGGCAAAAATGCCATTGTGAATTTTGGTTCAATACGCACGAATGTGAAAATTGACCGACTTGAACATGCTAACAAACCGAAGGATAACGAGCCTAAGAGCTCGACCTTCGTGAGTCTCCAGACGCAGGACAGCGTTTATGAGAAGAAACTGAACTTTAAGCAGGATATCGACCTTAGAGGCATGAGGGGCGATGAGGCTGTGAATGCCGTGACATATTTTATAGATGATGCCATAATGCTTGGTTCGTCGCGAGTTCGTATTCTGCATGGTACAGGAACTGGCATCCTGCGTAATCTGATACGCGAATATCTGGCAACAGTTCCGGGGGTGAGGTCGTTCCACGATGAGCATGTTCAGTTTGGTGGCGCAGGCATAACGGTTGTAGAACTTGATAATTGATATACCTTTTCGGGCTCCGCGATAATTTTAGAAGTATCGCGGAGTTTTTTTATCTTGTGGTTCAGAAACTATGCGAGTTCGGAAAAAACGCAGCTTGTAATAATATGCAGATGTGAATTGAATCATTATGCAGAAAAGAGACAAAAAAGCTACTTTCAAGGTAGAGGCAAGTAAGGGGATAGTAAGGGGATAGCAAGGGGATAGTAAGAGGGTAGCTTCGAGGAAGAAAGCCGATGCGTATAATGATGCAAATGCAATTCATAATTCACAATTCAAAATTGCTTTCATAATTGCCGAGGGTTAGAAACGGACAATTTCGTCAGAAATTGTCCGTTTAGTATATGTTAGTGGCAAGGAACGTCGTAGGAACGTCGTAGGAACGTCGTAGGAACGTCGTAGGAACGTCGTAGGAACGTCGTAGGAACGTCGTAGGAACGTCGTAGGAACGTCGTAGGAACGTCGTAGGAACGTCGTGGAAATGTCGTGGGAAGGTAGGGGGAAGATAGAAGGAAGGTAGATGGAAGATAGAAGGAGAAGATAGGGAGTCCCAAATCCTTTGTTATACAAGTTCCTCTCCTCAGTAGGAAGATAGATGTAAGCAAAACTTCGTAATGACGCTGAAGGCGTCACCTCTCAGTAACCACAGCATCTGCGGACAGAAATGCTACAAATATCATCTACCCTGAAAGCGGTCGCCCGATGCGATAAATGGGGCACTCCTTCAGAGTGCTTGCTGCTTATAGCATCTATTCCGCAGGTCGTTCCGACTTACGGTCACTAAGTGGAGACGCTTTCAGCGTCTATAATGAGCATAATGCACAGAAAATCAGTTCTGTGATGTCTTGTAAAAAACAAACGATACATTGCATAAGTAAGAGGGTGTGTCAAAATGTAGTTTCAAGAGAAAAAGAATTCCAAACGATTCAATTTATACATTGCATAAGTAAGAATTGTATAATTCATCCAGAATTCGCGTAAATTTTAGTCGTAAATGTTGGGAGAAAACAGGCGGATTTGTTACATTTGATATGCGCATTTGTAAACTGGCATCAAAAAAGGGGAGCTTCTCACGAAGACCCCCTTTTCTATGTTTTATAGGTAAAATCTTTAAAGGTAAAAAGATTGAGTTTTGGATAACGATTGCAAAGGTACATTATTTTTTGAATAAACCAAATTTTTCCAGTAAAAAAATGCTTAAATCTATAAAAAAAACACAAAATAATATTTTGTATTCTTTCTTGTGTGCTCGGAAAGTGCTGTTTTATAACACTTTATGTAAATGATGACGAAAAACTGTATTAATTCGTTTTTTCGTCAAAAATACGAATCTGTTACATTTTTGATGTAACAAAAATTACCAGTTTATTTGTTACTTAGAGTTTGTGTAACCATTCTTTTTTAGGATTTCGACGATTTTTTCCTTCTGTTCGCCTTGAATTATTATTAAATCGTCTTTTGCGTTACCGCCAACTCCGCAAGCTGTCTTTAAAGTCTTGGCAAGTTGCTTCAAGTCATCTTGAGTTCCTACGAATCCGTCGACGATTGTTACCGTTTTGCCGCCTCTGCCATGCTTTTCAATCCTTACTCTCAGTTTTTGCTGGTTCTTTGGAAGTGTCTCTGGCTCGTCATTCTCCTCGGTTTCATAGTTGAAATCGGGATTGGTTGAATAAACTATGTTTAGTCTTTCTTTCCAGTCTGCCATAATCTTTAATGTTAAAATGTTTGTAAAAAAAGTTTATCTGTATTGCAAAGATAGCAGATTTCTTTAACAAACGCTGAAAAAATCTTGTTGGGATGCGAGAAAATATGTATATTGCAGCCAAAATGTAAACACATTAAAATATGAAACTATTACTTAACTCACTACAAAAAACATTTATGTTGATTCTGACCTTGACTTTATGCCATCATTCGGTGGCGAAGGAAGGAAAGAAAATATGGCTGAAGTCGGGCGATGCAAAAGGCTTGATTGATGCCATCGATGAACTGAACAAGACAAATGCTGATTCGCTTTGTGAACGTTCGTACATATTTCTGCCAAACGGAGTGTATGATTTCGGCGACAAGGTGCTGACGACCATCAGCGGAAACAATATCTCGATTATCGGCGAGAGCATGGATGGGGTGATAGTTAAAAATTCGCCCGATGTGGCAAACGAAGGCATCAGCAAGACGGCGACATTTCTGATAAAAGGTGCGGGAACATATCTTCAGAGTCTCACCATTCAGAATGCGATGAAGTTTTACGAATCGAAATTCGCAGGCAGAGCCGTAACGGTTCAGGACAAGGGAAACCATACGATAATGAAGAAGGTCAGACTTCTGTCTTATCAGGACACATACTATTCAAATTGCAGCACGTCGCAGTATTATTTTGAGGATTGTGAGATTCACGGAAATGTTGATTTCATTTGTGGCGAAGGCGATGTGTACTTTAACAGATGCACGATTGTTTCTGAAAAACGCAATTTGAATGGAAAAGGCGAGAGTACTATCGCTGCCCCTCGAACAAACAAAACCGACAGGGGATTTGTGATGTACAACTGTGTGGTGAGAACGGACAATACGCGTTTCAATTTCGGTCGTGCGTGGAAGGAAAAGGCGATGCTCGCATACGTCAATACTACTATCGAGCAGCCTGAACTGCTTGTTGCCACGCGATTCAATCCTAACTGCATGGGAACGATTGAGCAGACCTTCGTTGAGTGCGGAACGGTTGACGGTAAGGGGAAAAGTATAGTTCCGGCAAGCAATGTCGTAGAATTCTCACTGAAGGGCGAGAAACGAAAGGCAGAGACAATTCTGCCGTCTGCCGATGCAAAGAAATATGCTATCGGAAACGTCTACAAAAAGTGGCGAGCCGATAAAATCTGCAAGAAACTATATTTTGAGTGGAAGAACAACAAATAAAAATATTAAGAGACATGAAAAGAATTGCGTTTGTTTTTATGGCTTTATTCATGGTGTTGGGAGCAAACGCTCAGAAAAACACAATTCCTATCGTTAAATACGATATAAAGGATTGTATGAAGGAGCGATTCTCGCTTGAGAAGGTTGCACGAATGAATAAGTACGTTCCGCCTACATCAAGGGGAAGCGTGCTTTATTCCATCGACTATTACGATGAGATGAGCAGTCGCACTATCACCATTTTCGTACAGCCCAATGTGTGGCACAAGATTCTCGGCTTCCTCGATGCCAAGGCAGAGATGAACAAGCAGGAGGACAGTCATCCGTGGTGGCAGGAGCTTAACTCGCTAGTACTGTACAAACTGAACGGAGATTTCTGTTTTATCGATTTTTCGAAATAAACAAAAAAACAGTGCTGGGAGATTTGGTCAGTTCCAATCTTCCAGCATTGTTTTTAATATTGTTAGTCGAGCAGGTTGCCACCGATAGGGCAGAAATATTCGTCGATTACATCTTTCTTGAAGTTCTCGAATCTTATCGAGAAGCAGATGATATTGTTGTGTCGCTTTGTTTCGAGGAATACGTTTCCTTCGATGCCTCGTGATGTAACGGCCTGATATTTAATGGCGTTTCCAATGTTTTCCTTGTTTCCCTCTTCGAGATAGAATGCTTCGAGTGATGTGCTGGTGTGCATTATAACCTGCGAGCGTCCTACGACGATGAATTCTACTGTTCGCATTTCCTTGTCAATCTGCTCGCCCGTAGATGCCTGAGTACTAATTCTTTCGTTGGCATAATATACGGTAGAAACCACCTGAGTCTGAGCCTCCATTCCGAGCGATATGCAGACGAATGCAAGTATAATAAGTAATTTCTTCATAGTTCCTATTTTGTTTTATTTTGCAAAGGTAGTTTTTTTTTCCAATAGTGCAAATATACTTTACTTTTGTTTGTAAATTCTGCCTAAAAATAATACATTTGCAATATCGAATATAAATATTGAAGTCAAATCATTTAATCTTTAAAGGTCATGCGTAAATCAATTATCTTTTTACTTTCAGTTTTGTTTGGGACAACAACGCTGTTTGCCCAGAGAGATGGGGTTGAACCGTTCAAGAACTTATCGGTAGGTTTGAATATCGGAATTCTTTCGGGCGTTGGTATCGATGCCGGAACTTATGTATCTGACCATGTCGGATTACGTGCAGGATTCAATTATCTTAAAACTCCAAGTTTCGATAACGACTTTGATGCTTGGGTTGAAGAGGGACAGCACGCTAACTATAATTACGAGGCAACCGTAAAGGCTAATGCACGAGTAAATCTTTCAACATTCAAGGTGCTTGCCGACTACTATCCTAACAAGAAATGGCCGTTCCATGTAACAGGCGGTTTCTATATCGGTGCATCGAATATTGTTACCGTTGATGCGTATGCTGATGACATAAAGGTTGATGGAAAGACTTATAAGAGAGAAGACATAAAAAACTGGTACATAGATTTGGATGATACTCGCATCAAGGCGAAGGACGGAAAGGTTGATGCTGCCATTACAACGTGGTCGGTAAAACCATATGTCGGCATCGGCTTTGGAAACACTGTTCCGATGAAGCATCGTGTTGGCGTGATGGGCGAACTGGGCGTGATGTTCCATGGCAAGCCAAAAATTACAAGTAAGACCGACCCTGATATCATGACTCACGTTGCAGAGGCTGATGAATCGGACGAATTCTTCGATGTGATGCATAAAATTGTCGGAATCCCAGTTCTGAGCATCAGAATTTGCGGCAGAATATTCTAAAAATAAAGAAGTGTCATTCTAGAATAATTGAGTGACACTTCTTTTTTATTTAGTAGACGTTGAAATATTCGTTCAATGTTTTTTGAGCCTCCTCATCAACGTGAGTGATGTGCTGGATTATTTTTCCGCTTTCGAGAAGGGCAATCTCTGTACACAAGTCGACCGTGTGGTTTATGTTGTGGCTCGAAACGAGCACCGTGGCGTTGTTTTCCTGCTGATACTGCTTCAGCATTCGTTTGAAGATGCTCTGACTGCTTGGGTCGAGAAAGTTGAACGGTTCGTCGAGAATGACAATCTTCGGTGTGTGCAGAAGCGCACTGATGATGCCAATTTTCTGCTTGTTTCCTGCCGACATGTCACGTATTAGTTTCTTTTGCCCAAGAATCTCACCGTTCATGAAGTGCTCGTAAGAGGCCACTCGTTGGTTAATTGTCTCGATATCAATGTTCTCAATCTTGGCAATGAACGAAAAATATTCCTCTGGCGTGAGGTAGTCGATAAGAAATCCGGAATCGATATACGCTCCGGTGTACTTTTTCCATTCCTCGGTGTTGCTGGTTATGTAGCACACATCGGTTGTTTCGCCTTCCTCATCTGCCGGAATAGTTCCGCTGATGCTTATTTCACCCTCGTTAGGTTTTATCAGGTCGAGAATCATTCTGAAAAGCGTCGTCTTTCCGGCTCCGTTGTTGCCCACAAGTCCGAGAATTACTCCGTCGCTCACGGTAAAATCGGGAATGTCTACGGCAATCTTCTCGCCGAATGTTTTTTTTATGTCTTTTATTCTAATCTTCATAATTTCAGTTTTTTAGTTTGCTATTGTCTTTCTGAAGCCCTCAAGATTCTCGTATCTGCGTTTCATAAACTGGCGGTAGATGAATGTCAGCCAACGGCGGTGCAGAATAGTGCTTGCCAGACCTGCGACGAGCATAATGATGTAGCCGGCGTTGCTGTCGGTAAGCGCGTTTATGCTTCGGCAGATGACAATCGGAACGGAGAACGAGCCGAGTGAAACAAGCATCTGAATGTATTTGTTGTTTCGGTTGCTTGCCGTGAGAATGTTGTTGAGAGGAAGTGTCTCCTTATTTATTATGGCAAGGCTGAACATCGACGGAAAGACCAGTCCGATGGTTGCAAAAAGGTATGACAGAAGCGTAAGGATCTCGAGTTTACCCATAAAGACAGGCACAAGCATTATCAGAAACGGAAATACGGCGATGCAACACTGATAGTAGTATTTTGCACGCAGAAGCGAGTAGATGCTTTCTTTTCGTACCATAAGTCCGTCGATATAGTTGCCTTCAACGCCCATTATTCCGGTTAGCGTCATTGTGCCGATAACCG
Source organism: Bacteroides sp. Ga6A2 (assembly GCF_000702225.1). NCBI lineage: Bacteria > Pseudomonadati > Bacteroidota > Bacteroidia > Bacteroidales > Bacteroidaceae > Bacteroides > Bacteroides sp. Ga6A2. The sequence continues at coordinate 41,530 of NZ_JNKX01000014.1, forward strand.
TGCAGCAGTACAGCCCGATGAAGTCGGACATAAAAGAGATGCCATCGTAGACCGATGAAAGTCCGAGTAGAATCGTGAATACAGCGACGATGCAGAGAGCCGAGATATACAGCTTCCGGATTGCTTTGTTTCTCATCGCACTCTTAACTTCGAGTTTCAGATATTCGCCAATCTCGCCCCAGCGGTCAAAGAATGTGAGCGTATTTACTTTTTTCAGCGATTTTTCCTTCGTGTTTCCTGCCAATTCGTCGAGCATAAAATATCTCTGAACCTTAATGTTTATGCCGAAAACGGCGCAGGTTATTAGAATTAGAATGAGGAACGAAATTGGATTCCACAGAATGAAACCTTCGCCAAAATCGATGAGTAGTCTGCCCACAAAGTCGAAACAGAATGAGACGGCGCACAAGGCTGCAAATGTTGCTATCGGAAGCAAAATCCACAGAATGTGATGCTTGCTAAGAGTTCGGCAAAGAAGGTAGAACAGACTGTTGATGGCGAAAAGCATCCACCAACCCAACAAGAATCCGATGATTCCGCTGAAGCCGTAGAACTTAAAGATGGTTACGCAGGCAAATGGCAGAAGCATCGAGAACCAGAAGCAGTTGTAAAGTCGGGTTGCATCTTTTACGAGATAGCATTTTATAATGGTGTCGCGACTTATTGGCAGCAGGCTGAACGGCTTTACTTGCTGCGACGGCGTTTGCTGGAACATGTACCTGATGAAGAAATCAATCGTCGGCAATACAACCATTCCGCGGTGCAGCATGTGATAAGGCTCCATTCCCGGAAAACATTCGGTAAGAATTCCGGGCAGCATTACAAGTCCTATTACAAAAAGGTAGACGACGTAAAACGCAAGAGTGAGCAGTATGAGGAATAGTGCAAGTTTGTTCTTCTCGAACATAGGATTGCGTTTTTCCGACTTCCTGTTCAGTTCCTGTACAGTTCTGTATATTTGCCAGTTTCGTCTAAGGCTCATAATTATTAGTCGTTATTTAAGGCTGATGTGCCGATTCGTTATCTTAAATCGACAACATCAACTTTTGGATATTTGCGTTTGTTGAAGTTGAAAAGCGTGTCACTGAAATTCTGCTTTGCCGAGTACGAACTGATTTTGATGTTCGTAGTGCCCTTGTTTGTCTGCATTGAAACGAAAAGAGGGTTGTTTGTCTTGGCATCGAGATAGATGTTTATGGTTTTCAGCGATGCTTTCTTGTCTTGCGCAGTCAAAACAACCTCGTTTATTTTTCGGCTGCTGTAAACCTTTTTCTTGCCCATAGTGCAAGTGTATCCATTCTTGTACAGATTCAGAAAGGCGTAAGGGTTGATGTGCTGAAGTTCGTCGGCATCGGGATTGCTCACGTTCACCTCCTCGTTTGCCTTTACGTAGCTCCACTGTGTTTTTCCGTTGAACCACACTTCCATCTGCGGAGTTGAGAGGTAGAACTTGCTGTTCTTCAGTTTTAGTGTTCCGCTGAGGCTGCCCGACGGCGCGCTGATTGAGAATCCTATTTTAACGCCTCCTGCGCTTGTAAAAGCGTATGATGCTTTGTCTAAGAGCTTTACAGCCTGATTGTTGCTTTGCTGCGCGAACAGTGTGGCAACGGCAAAAAGTAGTAAAAATAATGTAGATGCTATTTTTTTCATGATTTTAAAAGTTATTTTTTCTTGTTAAATATTTAGGTTCGAAAGTCGCATTTCGAGGTCGGTCTGGTCAACGCACAGAACCTCACGCGGTTTTGCTCCGCGAGTAGGACCAACGATTCCGGCTTTTTCCAACTGGTCCATGATTCTTCCGGCACGGTTGTATCCGATAGAGAACTTTCTCTGAATCAGTGAGGTAGAGCCTTGCTGCATATCTACTATGAGTTGAGCAGCCTCTTTGAACATTGGGTCGATGTCGCCGTCAATCTGTCCCGTTCCGCCACCTTCGCCGCCTTCCTCCGCAGGAACTTCAGGAAGCATCCATGCCGTTGTGTAGCCTTGCTGCTTCTCGATGTAGTTGCAGATGTTCTCGACCTCTGGAGTATCAACAAAGGCACACTGGACGCGCACAGGCTCTTCGCCTTGCAGATAAAGCATGTCGCCTCGTCCGATAAGTTGTTGTGCTCCTGAGCGGTCGAGGATTGTGCGTGAGTCCATCATCGCTGCCACGCGGAATGCCACGCGTGCAGGGAAGTTCGCCTTTATCGTACCCGTGATGATGTTCGTTGTAGGTCGCTGGGTTGCGATAATCATGTGAATGCCGACGGCTCGGGCAAGCTGCGCGATACGGCAGATAGGAAGCTCGATTTCCTTTCCGGCGGTCATGATAAGGTCGCCGAACTCATCGATTATGACTACGATGTACGGCATAAATCTGTGTCCGTTGTCCGGGTTGAGTTTGCGGCTCTTGAACAACTCGTTGTATTCCTTTATGTTACGCACTCTGGCTTTTTTCAGAAGGTCGTAGCGCATATCCATCTCGTAGCAGAGGCTCTTGAGTGTCTGCACAACCTTTGTAACGTCGGTGATGATGGCATCTTCGCCGTCGGGAAGTTTGGCGAGGAAGTGTCGCTCGATAGGCGAGTAGACGCTGAATTCAACTTTTTTCGGGTCTACCATCACGAGTTTCAGTTCAGCCGGATGCTTCTTGTACAGAAGTGAAGTGATTATTGCATTCAATCCAACAGACTTACCCATACCTGTTGCTCCGGCAACGAGCATGTGTGGTGCTTTGGCAAGGTCGACCATGAACACTTCGTTCGTAATCGTCTTTCCGAAGGCGATAGGCAGAGCCATCTTCGATTCTTGGAAAGTTCGGGTGTTCATGATGCTCTCCATCGAAACAATCTTTTTGTCCTTGTTCGGGACCTCGATACCGATTGTTCCCTTTCCCGGAATTGGCGCGATGATACGTATTCCGAGGGCGGCAAGGCTCAGGGCGATATCATTTTCGAGGCTTGCAACCTTGCTTATTCTCACGCCTCGCTGAAGCGTGATTTCGTAGAGCGTGATTGTTGGACCAACGGTTGCCTGAATGCTTGTTATCTCAACGCCGAAGTCGTTCAGAACCTCGGTGATGCGTTTCTTGTTGGCTTCCTGCTCCTGCTGGTCGATGGTTACGGCATTGTCGCCCATCTTGTTAAGCAGGCTTAACGTTGGAAATTTGTAGAATTCGAGGTCGAGCCTTGGGTCGTAAGGCGCGAGCGGCTTGCTTGGGTCGATGGCATCGTCGGATGTACCGGCGGTAACATCAAAAACAGGCTCTTTATCGGTGATTTCTGCCTCCGTGTTGGCATCGTCTTCTTCGTTCTGACTGTTGATGACGTTCTGTTCATCCTCCACGTTCGGGTCATCGTCAGGCTCGTTGTCAGACGGTGTAACGGCAGGCTTTCTTATTGGCTCGGTTGGTTCTGGCATTTGCTTAGGTTCAGCCTCTTCTTCAGCCTCAATTTCTTCTGGCAAAGAAGATTCGTCTTCAAGTTCTTCCTCTTCCTCGTCATTTTCTTCTTCTTCGTCCATATTGCGGAACCGCTCATCATCTTCAGGCGTCTGCTGACCGATTATAACCTTATCCTTCTTCTTTCTGTAAGTCGAAAGCGAAGTGAGTTTCTTTAGCAAGATAATTGTCTCGTCGCTGAGGCAGATGGCATAGCAGATTGCGCTGATAAACAGAAAGATGATTACTCCGGCTGTGCCAATCTGACCGTTCATCCACTTGAACATATTTATTCCGTGCTGTCCGCCAAATCGGATGAAGAAAGGACAATCGAGAAATTCAAAGTCAATCATGCCGAACAGAAGTGAGTTCCACAGCATTATGAGCGACAGGTACACGAACCATTTCCACAAACGGATGCGGAACGATTTGGTGAGTTTCAGTCCAGCCATAATCATGAAAACCGGGATTACGAAAGCCGGAAATCCGAAACATTTATTTATGAGGTAATAACTGATTTTAGCACCTCTTATACCCATCATGTTCTTAATGTTCTCAACGGCAGGTGAGCCGTCTGAAACCTCGCTGTAGTCTTCTGAGCCCGTAGAGAGAAACGACAGGAAAGCCAAGATGATGAAAATGGCTATGCCTATAAGAATTATGCCGGCAATCGGGCATATCTTCTCGCTGTCGAGCATCTTACGCGCTTCTTCGGTTGCTTTTGTTTGGAATGTATCTTTGTTGTTTGACTTGTTTGCCATACTGGTTTATCAAAATTTTGTGCAAATGTAGTTGAAAAATTGGTAAAAAACATCTATGTAAGGAAGTTTTTATATAATTTTGTAACTTAAAACGAATATATGGAAGGAAAAGATTCTATAATAATGAACCGCGATGTAGTGGAGTTCGTTACCGTTTCTGTTGAATTCTGCGCTTTTCTTGAGAAGTTCGAAAAAATCACGCGCAGGGAAATGGCTGGCTACATGCTCAAGGTTTTACCACTTATATACATTAAAGCAACGCTTTTGCCCAAGATTGATGCTATTGGTATGGGAGAGGTCGAATCGTTCGTAAAGGAAGACGATTACGAGGCGGTGCGCAGTTATGTGTCGGTGAATTTTGCCGACCTTGATACTTATCTCGATGTATTCGTCGAGGATTTCAAGTATAGCGAAACACCGGTGATGAAGACAATTTCCGAGGATATTGCCGACATCTATCAGGATGTGCGCGACTTTGTGTCAAACTATCGTTCGGGAGTCGAGGACATCGTTGTCGATGCGCTTGCCCAAGTAAAGGAAAATTTCGAGATGTTCTGGGGGCAGAAACTGGTGAACACAATGCGTGCCATTCACGAGGTTTATTACAACGAGAGCGAAGAATGAAACAACTATATAATAAGGTTGACAAGAAGAGCATAGCCGAGATGGAACGCGTGCTCTTCGACGGAAAGATTGTGGTAGTGCAGAGTCAGCGCGAGGCTGAATCGGCTGTGAAATATTTGTTGGAGCAGGACATTCTGGGCTTCGACACCGAGACTCGTCCAAGTTTCAGAAAGGGTGTTGAATATAAGGTGTCGCTCGTTCAGTGCGCCTCTCGCGATATGTGCTTCCTCTTCAGATTGAATCTCATCGGAATGCCCGATTGCTTGATAAAACTTCTCGAAGACCTCACCGTTCCGAAGGTCGGTCTGTCGCTGAAGGACGATTTCAGCCAACTTCACAAGCGTGCAGGATTCACCCCCGGAGATTTCTATGAACTTCAGCAGTATGTAAAGACATTCGGCATCGAAGACCAGAGCCTTCAGAAACTCTATGCCAACGTGTTCGGACGAAAGATTTCGAAGGGGCAGCGGCTAACCAACTGGGAAGCGCCGATACTCACCGAGGCTCAGAAGAAATATGCGGCAACCGATGCGTGGGCGTGCATCATGCTCTACGAGGAACTCGAACGCCTGCGGGCATCAAACGATTACGAAATTATAAAAATGGTTGAACCAGAGGAGGTTCCGGCCGAAAATAATTGATATATGGCATATAACACACTATATTTAAAAAAAGGTAAGGATGAATCGTTGAAGCGTTTTCATCCTTGGGTTTTTTCTGGCGCTTTGCAGCAGATTCCTTCGGGTTTGGAAGAAGGCTCAATTGTGAGGGTTCTTGACAACGATGGAAAGTTCATCGCTGTAGGTCATTGGCAGATTGGCAGCATCGCCGTCCGCGTGCTTTCTTTCGACGATGAGGAGATTAACTTCGACTTCTGGAAGCGTCGCCTGAAGGTTGCCGACGATGTGCGCCGAAGCATCGGTGTGGCTGGCAGAGCCGACAACACTACATACCGAATGGTTCACGGCGAGGGCGACAATCTTCCGGGATTGGTTATCGACCGCTACGGAAGCACCGTCGTTATGCAGGCTCATTCCGTAGGAATGCATGTGTGCCGAGAGGAGATAGCCAAGGCTATCGTGGATGTGATGAACGGCGAGGTTGAGAATGTTTACTATAAGAGTGAGACGACGCTTCCGTTCAAGGCCGACTTGAATCAGGAAAACGGCTTCTTGATTGGCGGAAGCAAGGATAACGTGGCTCTTGAGAATGGCCTGAAGTTCCATGTCGATTGGTTGAAAGGTCAGAAGACTGGTTTCTTCGTTGACCAGCGCGACAACCGAAGCCTTCTGGAGCATTATGCCAAGGGACGCAGCGTTCTTAATATGTTCTGCTATACTGGCGGATTCTCGTTCTATGCAATGCGTGGCGGAGCGAAGTTGGTTCACTCTGTAGACAGTTCGGCAAAGGCGATTGACCTTACGAATGCCAACGTAGAACTTAACTTTCCGGGCGATGAACGTCACAAGGCCTATGCCGAAGATGCCTTCAAGTATCTCGAAGCAATGGGCGACCAGTATGATTTGATAATTCTCGACCCTCCTGCGTTTGCAAAGCACAAAGATGCACTCCGCAATGCGCTGAGAGGATATACAAAACTCAATGCCAAGGCTTTCGAGAAGATTAAGCCGGGTGGAATCTTGTTTACCTTCAGTTGCTCTCAGGCGGTGAATAAAGACCAGTTCCGCATGGCGGTGTTTACGGCTGCGGCACAGAGCGGCAGAAGCGTGAGAATACTCCATCAACTACATCAGCCAGCCGACCATCCGATAAACATCTACCATCCCGAAGGCGAGTATCTGAAAGGCTTGGTATTGTATGTGGAATAAAAAAATAGGATAGTGTATCTCTCTACACTATCCTAATTTTTTTTGTTGCCTTTTACTGTAGTAAAGTAAGCAAAAAAAAGAAGGTTGTCCTCCCGACAACCAATCTTTAATAACCTTTAATCTAATACCATGAAAAACACGGTGCAAAGATATTGATAAATTATGTTATTCAACATAAAACTACTAAAAATCTTTACCTATTTAACATTTTTTAACATTTGTAAAAATTTTATCTTTAATAAACACCATAATTTTGCAGTTATATTAAAATATGTTTGTATTTTAGCACTTTAAAAGTTCGAAAAACTAATGGTAGAGTTGGAATTGGTTGGATTTGCGGAACTGAAGAAAATATCTTCGTTTTACACAATGTGTCTGCACGAGAAGGGCGGGACACGCAAACTTCTTGTGCCTATTGGAGATGTTGAATACGCGTTCTTGCAGAGGCTCGATTTGAAGAACAGGCGTGTGCGCCCCTTTATGCCCGATGTGGTTAATAATCTGCTGACCAAACTTAATTACAAAATCGACATGGTTATAATAAAAAGTGTGAGCCACGGAATATTCAGTTCGGATATAGTGGTTTCGCCGAAAGATGGCGGCGAAAGCATCACTCTCGACTGCCGCCTGACCGATGCCGTGTCGATGGCTATCGTTACCGAGGCTCCGATTTTTGTGAAGAAAGAAGTTCTTGATGCCGAGTATGCAAGCAAGGCGAGGGGAGACAGAGAGATGCTCTCGTTAAACAGTCTGCCAACAAGTATTCTGAAAGAGGCGATGGACATGGCGGTGAAGTCTGAAAACTATGAGCTTGCCGCACAACTCCGAAATGAAATAAACATGAGAAAATAAATGAAAGAGGTCAGATTCTTTTATGTGCCAGATGCAAAGTCTGGCATCTTGCCAAGTGATGAGGCTTCGCATTGTGCAAGGGTTCTTCGCCTGAAAGAGGGCGACGAATTGATGCTTGCCGATGGAAATGGCGTATTCTACAAGGCGCAACTCACGGCTGTGAGCAACCACAAGTGCCTTTATTCGATAATTGAAGAAGATGTTCAGAAAAAGGCTTGGGAAGGAAATATCCACATTGCGGTGGCCCCGACCAAGAATATGGACCGAATTGAGTGGTTTGCCGAGAAAGCGACCGAAATAGGTATCGACAGACTTTCGTTTTTGAACTGTCGCTTTTCTGAACGCACGGTTATAAAGAATGAGCGAGTGGAGAAAATCCTTGTGTCTGCGCTGAAACAGAGCCACAAGGCATTCATGCCGCAACTCGACGAGATGATGCCTTTCAAGAAGTTTGTCGAGGAGGCAGATGCCGAAGACAAGTTCATTTGCCATTGCTACGACGAGGGCGATTTGGCTGACGATTGTCGCGAATCTCAGGCTGAAGGAGTACGGGTTGTAGACGGAAAGCCGTTGCTTCACGACCTTCTTTGCCGTGGCAAAAAAACGCTTGTGATGGTCGGCCCAGAAGGCGATTTCAGTATCGACGAGGTTGAGTTCGCCCTTCGTCACGGATTCCGTTCAGTTAGCCTTGGCAAAAGCAGGCTTCGCACCGAGACGGCGGCTCTCACTGCCGTTCACATGATGTGGCTTGTGAATCAGAACTGCGATTAAACGTATAATCAAAATAATCTAATCAGATGAAACGAATTTTTGTTGCTTTAGTCTGCACTCTGCTGCTGGTAGCGTGCAGTCAAGACGATTACACAAACGTCATTCCTGCCAACTCTAAGGCGGTTGTGTATTTCGATTTAAAGAGTATTGCCGTAAAGTCGGGCATTGGCGAGCTCAATTATCAGAATGAATTGCTCGACAAACTTAACAGCAAGGATAGTAATAACGACAAGGAACTGTCAAAATATATCGAAGATCCGACCGAAATAGGACTCGATTTCGGCAAAAGAATCTATGGATTCTACACGGCTAACGATTACTTCTGCATCACAGCCAAGATGAACGACGAGTCGGATTTCGAGGAATTTCTTGAATTTGTAAAGAAACAGGGCTTGGCTTCGGCCGTTACCGAGAAGAACGGTGTAAAGTTTGCTGAGCTTTATGGCTCGGTTCAAGTTGCCTTCAACGACAACACATGCCTTTTCTCGATGGGTACAGGCAACGTTGTGAAGAACACGCTCACTCAGCTTCTGTCGCAGAGTAAGGAAGAAAGTTTTGCGGCTTCTACGCGATTCGAGAAACTTGTGGCTACAAACAAGGATATTGCGTTGCTCACTTCGCTCGACATCGTTCCGAAGGAATATGCCGGATATTTCCGCGTTGGTTTGCCCGAAACGGTCGATAATGATAAAATATGTTTCCTCAGCACCTTGAATTTTGACAATGGCGAGATTGTTTTCAAAGGACAGGCTTTCTCTGACGTCGCTCAGGTTCAGAAGATGCTCGACGAGAAGTCTGGCGCATTCGGCAAACTTGAAGGAACATTCTTATCAAAAGTTCCATACGATGGCAAATGTTCGGCGTTGGCGGTTGTAAATTGCGCGTCGGGCGAAAAGTTGCTCGACTTCTGCCGAAAAATCCCGGCATTGCGCACTATGCTCATTGGCATGAACATGAATTTCGAGGCCGATGCTATGCTGAAATCTGCCAAGGGCGATATTCAGTTTACTGCCGTGAATGCCGATAATTTCTTGATTCAGGCTAATGTTTCGGATGTCGCTTTTGCCGGTGGCAAGGAAAACTATCAGATTGAAGCTGGCGAGAAATCTGCTTTTGTAAATGTCAAAGACAAGGTCCTGAAGATATCGAACGGTGAGGCTACCTTGAATTCTGCATCAAAGATTGCCGCTCCGAAATTGCTCGATGCTAAATCTGGCAGTTTCAAGGGTGTCGACCTAAAGAAAAAATCGTTCTTTGCAGCCTTTATGGTGGGCGAATTGATGACGCAGAATCTGGTTCAGAAAGAACTGTCGTCTGTCGGAATGTATGCCAACTACGCTCGCGGTGTTTTCAACAATGTAGACGCTGTTGTTCTGGCATCCGAGGGCAATAATGATATTGAATTTCATGTAATGATGAAGGATTCGAAAATAAACTTTTTAAAGCAAATTTGGAAATAGGAGATGGAAAGTATTGAACTGAAGAACACCCTTCCGCAAGTGTTTGCCAGCCGAGACTCGATAGAGAGCGACGTGTGGCACAAGGAAATTGCGCTTCAGAAAGGAAAGTTGTATCTGCTTGAGGCAAATTCCGGAACAGGAAAATCGTCTTTTTGCAGTTACATCTTTGGTTACAGAAAAGATTATCAGGGTATTATCTGTTTCGACGGAAAGAATATCAACAATCTTACCACATCGCAGTGGGTAGATGTCAGAAAAAATCATATCTCAATGCTGTGGCAGGAACTTAGGCTCTTTCCAGAACTCACAGCGTTCGATAATGTGTTGATAAAGAATAACCTGACAGGTTTTCAGAAGAAAAAGCAGATTGACGAATGGTTCGAGATGCTCGGCATTGCCGACAAGAAGGACGCAAAAATCGGTCGCATGAGTTTTGGACAGCAGCAGCGCGTGGCTATGATTAGGGCTCTCTGTCAGCCATTCGACTTCATTTTTGCCGACGAACCAATAAGTCATCTCGACGACCGTAACAGCGAGATTATGGCTTCAATCATGATGACCGAGGCAAAGCGTCAGGGTGCAGGCGTTATCGTAACAAGTATTGGAAAGCACATGGTGCTCGATTATGAAAGGGTTTTGAAATTATGAGATTAGTTTGGAAGTTATTAAGACAGCATATCAGCGTGCCTCAGTTTGTGGGCTTCTTGTTCGCCAATCTGTTTGGAATGGTAATTGTGCTCGTCGGATTTCAGTTTTATTCCGATGTTGTGCCGTTGTTTCAGCAGGGCGACAGTTTTATGCGCGAAGATTATCTTATTGTAAGCAAGAAAATTAGCACCTTTGGCAGTGTGATGGGAAAGACCAATACGTTCTCTGCCAGCGATATAGACGAGATTAAGGAACAGCCGTTCACAAGTCAGATTGGCGCGTTCACTCCTTCGGCATTCAAGGTGAGTGCATCGATGGGGCTCGAAGGGGCGGAGGGTTTCACTACCGAGATGTTCTTCGAGAGCGTACCAGACCATTTCGTGGATGTCAGTCTCGATGACTGGACTTTCAGCGAGGGAGATAAGGAGATTCCTATTATTATCCCTCGCAACTATCTGAATATGTATAATTTCGGCTTCGCTCAGAGCCGTTCGCTTCCGAAGGTTAGCGAGGGACTTATGGGAATGATTCATTTCGATATATCTATCCGCGGAAACGGAAAGTCGGATATGTATAAAGGTCGAATAATCGGATTCAGTAGCCGACTTAATACGATTCTTGTGCCAGAGAAGTTCATGAAGTGGGCTAATTCGTACTATTCTGCCGATGCTGGTGTTGACAACGAGCCTTCGCGTATGATTCTCGAAGTCAAGAATCCTGCGGACGAGAACATCGCCAAATTCTTCCAGAGCAAGGATTATGAGACCGAGGACAACAAACTCGATGCAGGAAAGACAACGTGGTTTTTGCGTATGATGGTTGGCATCGTGATGATTATCGGTTTGCTCATCAGCGCACTCAGTTTCTATATTCTGATGCTCAGTATCTATCTTTTGGTTGAAAAAAACGCAAGCAAGTTAGAAAATCTTCTGCTCATTGGCTACAGTCCTGTCAAGGTTGCGTTGCCGTATCAGACCCTTACAATATTGTTGAATGTGGCGGTTCTTGTTGTTGCCGTCATTGTTGTGGCGTTAGTCCGCAGTTATTACATGGATGTGGTAACGATGCTTTATCCGCAGATTGAGACAGGAACGCTTTTCCCTGCAATCGGTCTTGGAATTTTGCTATTCGTTGTGGTTAGTTTGTTGAATATAGTCGTTGTAAAGGGTAAAGTGATGCAAATTTGGCAGAGAAAAGATTGAAACCTTGTTCAGTTTGAATGTAGTTTTGTTCTAATTGTACAGATGATGTTTTTTTGTCTCGAAATATTTCTTTGTAACGAAAAAACACTTTATCTTTGCATATACAAAAAAAGAATCTCGAAAAAATTCTATTCATAAATTCTAAATTCGTAAGAAGCGGTGTGTGTGAACATACCGCTTTTTTGATACCCATTCTCTGTTTAAAAATAAAGTCCAAAGAATTAGTTTTACAATTCTTTGGACTTTCCTATATTATTTCGTTTTGTTGTAGAGCCTTATAGCATCGCTCATTATGTCGGCATGGTCGAAAGCCAGTTTGGGCAAAGCCGACAGTTCGAACCATTCGGCCTTGGCAGCATCGTCAAGACCTCTGACTTGGGCTGGCTTGTCTATTACGGCGAGGTAGGCAACCGAGATTGTGCGTCCGCGTGGGTCGCGGTTAACTTTCGAGTATGCACCAATCTGTTTCACCTCTTTTATATGTAGTCCTGTTTCTTCTTTCAGTTCGCGAATGGCGCATTGTTCGGTCGTCTCGTCCATATCCATAAATCCGCCCGGAAATGCCCAGCAACCTTTGTAAGGCTCTCCGCCACGCTGAATCAGTAGTACTTTCGGGCTGTCTTCTTTTGTAATAACCACGCAGTCGGCAGTAACCGCAGGTCGTGGATATTCGTATGTATAACTCATAATGTTTAAATTTAAAATGTGTGTTGCAAAAGTATTAAAAATATTGTTCTGATTGTACTTTTTCTTTTTGTTATTGTTGATGTCTTGTGCGTTTTGTTATTTTTGCTGCGATATTGTACAAACTTAAAAGTGCGGTTGAACTTTTGTTATATCTAAAATCGAAAGTAATATGATTCAGAATAAAAAGGTCTTCGGACTTGCTCTTTTGTGCATGATGGCTTCTTTCTCTTTCGGAAGTTCAGTATGTCTGCAAAATTCAACTGTTGAGGCTGAAGATTTTTCTTCAGACACAAAAGACGAGTGTGGTGCGGTTTACAGTCGCGACGGAAAATGTCTTCTGAAAGTTCCTCAAGACCTTGTAGAATATAAGGTGAAAGAAGGAACGGAGGTGATTGGCGATGCTGCTTTTAGCGGTTGTAAAATTGAGAAGATATTTTTTCCGCCAAGTCTGAAAAATATACGTCCGTACGCATTTTCCGAAGTCTTTTCTCTGAAGAACCTCGTCCTTCCCGAAGGCATGGAGAAGATAGACAGTCTTGCTTTCGCCGATTTCTTTTCGTTGGAAAGCATCACTATTCCAAATTCCGTGAGGGCGATAGGTGAGTGTGCTTTCAAAAATTGCGAACGACTTAAATCTATAAGACTTCCGAAGGGAATAAAGTGGATAGAGAGGCGCACGTTTGATTGTTGTTACGAGTTGAAATATGTATATATTCCAGAAAATCTGGATTTTATAGCCGAAGATTGTTTTGGCAATTGTTACAACCTCGAAAGAATAGAAGTTGCGCCTTCAAATCGGAAATTTTGTAGCGTAGACGGTGTTCTTTATTCAAAGGATAAAAAGACGCTTATTGTGTTCCCGGGAACCAATGGCGGCGAGAAAACAGCAGCTATTGCTGAAGGAACAGAGGCGATAGGAGCGCATGCTTTCGATACCTTTTATTCGTGTTTCGATTTTGAACCATCGAGAACGTTCTTTATTCCCAAAAGTCTGAAAGATGTCCGCAACATTGATTTTTCTTTGTTGGTTTCAGTCGAAGTTGATGATGCAAATCCTGTATTTTGTAGTGCCGATGGACTTCTGCTTTCTAAAGATAGAAAATCTCTGGTTGCGTGTCCGGCAGGAAAGGTTGCAGAAGGAAAACTCGTTGTTCCCGATGGCATCGAAACGATAAGAAGCAATGCTTTTGGTGGCTTGTATTTTGATGTTCTTGAACTCCCAAGTAGCATCTCACAAATCGAAGGAAATGTTTTTATAGAGGTTGAAACGCCAGACGGCAATGAACTAATAAAATCCATTCTCGTTCCAAAGGGTACTATTGCAAAATTTCAGAAGATGATACCAACGAAATTCCATTCGTTGATGAAAGAAAAATGACATTGATTAGCAGTATTTGTGTTTTTATTGTCAATATCTGTAAAAAAAACTTTAATTATATTTCTTTGATTTTCAGTAAATAACGAATTTCTGTTTTAAACAGATGTTTGATTTTCTTTTTATTTTCTTGGCTAAATACAATATTATTTGTACTTTTGTGAGCCGTTTAGAAGTATCTCTTCGCAAGAGGTGGTGTTCTTAGGGTCGGAAAACCTTATCTAATAATTGAATTCTGATACGATTTGTGAGGACTCTTTGCATTAGAACACATTCTGAACGTGTGGTTAATTTTAAGTCTTTACATGTCGCTTCCTTATAAGTACATACGAGACAAAAAGTCTATTGAGCAATTAAATGGAATTCACATTCAAAAATGTGGAGACCCCAGAAATTTGTCTTGAATTTGATGTGCAAAATCTCCATTTTTGCTTTTTTAGAAAATACGATAATATAAAATCATATCGATGTAGTTCTCCTTCTAAATAAGGATGTGACCATAGACGTAGTAAGGGGATAGCAAGCAGAAAGTAAGAATTTGGAGTACGAAAAAAGCAGAGTCTGGGAAAATATAATTCTCTTTCTTATTATTATAAAGAAAGATCTATATCTTGACGTTCTATTGGTTGAGTGCTTTATATATAATTTAAGGTCACAAATATATGAAGACATTTAAGGATATGGAAAAACAATAGATAAAAGTTCTAAGATTATGGCCGAAACGAAACCTAATGTTGTTAATAACCAACGCATAGCGAAGAACACCTTTCTTCTGTATATGCGCACGATGCTTACAATGGTTATATCATTGTATACAAGTCGTGTGATTCTTCAAATTCTTGGAGTAGAAGATTATGGTATTTATAATGTTGTAGGAGGTTTTGTTACATTGATGAGTTTTGTTAGTGGAGCTATGAGTACAAGTACCTCTCGCTATATTACGTTTGCTCTGGGTAAGTGTGATGATAAGTACATCAAGGATGTTTTCTCGACAGCTTTATTAGCCCATCTGCTAATTGTTGGCGTTATTGTGTTCTTTGGAGAGACTGTCGGTTTGTGGTTTGTTCTAAATAAACTTGTTATTCCTGAAGGGAGGATGACGGCCGCAATAGTCGCTTATCAGGTTGGGTTGCTGTCAATGGTTGTCTATATGTGGAGTATCCCGTACAACGCTTGTATCATAGCCCACGAACAAATGTCTGCTTTTGCCTATATCTCTATTTATGAGGCTGTTTCCAAGTTATTGATTGTTTTTCTATTTGTTTATATTCCTATTGATAGGTTAATATCCTATTCAATCCTTCTTTTTACAATCCAATTATCTGTTCGTTTTATTTATTCATGGTATTGTCGTAAGCATTTTGAGGAGAGTAAATTCACATTTTTGTGGGACAAGAGATTACTCAAAGAAATGATATCATTTGCCGGATGGAATCTTTGGGGAAGTGCTTCATACGCTTTATTTACTCAAGGTGTTAATATTCTATTAAATATGTTTTTTTGCCCTGTAGTTAATGCAGCAAGAGGTATAGCTGTACAGGTCCAATCAGCAGTCTCTATTTTTGCTTCAAATTTTCAGACAGCTATTAATCCTCAGATAACCAAAACATACGCGAACTCGGAAATAGATGCAATGCATTCACTCATTTTTCGCAGTTCCAAGTTTTCGTTTTTTTTATTGTTCTGCTTGTCTTTGCCAATAATAATTGAGAGTGAATTTATCCTTTCTTTATGGTTGAAAACTGTGCCAAATTATACGGCTATTTTTCTACAACTAATGTTGTGCATTTGTATTATAGATGCTATGTCAAATCCTCTAATGACTGCGGCTGCGGCAACAGGCAAGGTTAAGTTATATCAATCAGTCATAGGGACGATAGTCGTAATGATTTTTCCTATTTCTTATGTGGCGCTTAAACTAGGTGGTAATCCTGAGTCCGTGTTTTATGTGCATATTGCTGTTGCAATAATTGCTACGGTTGTAAGGTTATTCCTTATCCGCCATATGATTAAATTGTCAATCTCATCCTTTATTCGAAAGTGCATAATACCGTGTATTATGGTTGCATCCGTATCATTTGTTTCTATGAGGCTTTTGAAGAATGCTTTACCATATACTGTTGCAACTTCTTGCGCTATGATAGGCATATCTATCATTGTTGTATGTGTAACATTCTTCTTTATGGGGATGACAACAGGTGAACGACACTTCATATATGGGAGGATAAAAACAGTTGTTTCTAGAATCAAGAAATAATCAATATTATTGGCTCCAGCGGTGTTTATGATAATCCATACTTAGGTGTATCTGAAACTAATACAATTTGTAGTTACCGCATTTTTATTATTCTTGCTCCCCACTATATACATTTACATTTTCAAGCGAATGAATAATAACCAATCTATGATTTCTTCAGGTGGGGAAAATGTGATGGTGCATAAGTTTATAAATTGGTAAAGAATATTCAACATAACAATGGCAAATTTCTATGTCAAGTTAAGATATAAATTGGGAGATATTATTCTCAGTTCATTCTATTACATTAAGCACAAATCTACAAAACGTAAGTATGTCGTTTTAGGCAATAAACAAATTGGTTTGGGTAATCGGTTGTTTGCGTTGGCTAACACCTACACTTGGTTTGGGAAAGATAATATCACACTTTACTGGATGCTAGATCATTGGATGGTTGATTCTTTCAATAATCTATTTATAATGTCGGATGCGCCTGGTTTCAAATGCGTCTCAAAGAATAAGATGGTCGAGAGTTTATCAATATCCATCATTGCCAAAGACAACTACTGAGTTTTGGCAATTATGGGTACCAGAAATTTTGACAGAAAAACTTCCTTTTGACGGAAGAGGCTACAAAACACTATACTGTCTTTACAATAACACCCCTGGATGGGCAAAAGAAGTATATCAAGTCTTTTTTAGACAATTGCAGCCATCTGCCAATGTCCAGAAAAGAATTGATGAATGTCATCTTCAATTGAATTATGTTGCGGTTCAAATTCGTGCTTCAAAGTCAAAAGGAGATACTATGGGAGTTGTTTCCTTAGAGCGTTATTTTAATGTAATGGACTCTTATGACCCTTCTCAACATTTTTACATTTCATGTTTTAATAGGGATATCAGTGATGCGTTTTCAACTCGTTACGGAGATAGAGTACACGAACTCCCCAATAAGCAATATCATTCTATGGTAGATGCTGTCGCAGACATGTGGTTCATAGGACGAGCTAAGGAGCTTATATGTCAGAATAGGAGTTCGTTCGCAGAAGTAAGTTGGTGGTGGGGAGGAGGGCGAGCAAAGGTTATTCGTCTCGAAGTTGAATATATACAAAACAAATAAGTTCTATGATTCAACTCGATCATAAACAGCAATGCTGTGGTTGTGGCGCATGTGTCCAGCGTTGTCCTAAGCAATGCATTTCTATGCAAGAAGATATTGAAGGATTTTTATATCCTTCTGTTGATGACTCTGCTTGTATTGATTGTGGCATGTGCGAGAAAGTTTGTCCAGTTATTCATCGGGATGACAAACGTGTTCCTATTAATTGCTATGCTGCAACTAATCCAGATGAAACCATTCGTAAAGAAAGTTCAAGTGGTGGTATTTTTACAATGTTGGCAGAAAAGGTTTTAGATCAGGGTGGGGTGGTATTTGGCGCAGCTTGGAACGAAAAATGGCAGGTGGTTCATAAGTATACGGATAATAAGGGCGGCCTCTCCGCTTTTCGGGGGTCAAAATATGTTCAGAGTATAATAGGTAATTCATATAAACAAGCGGAAGAATTTCTAAAAGATGGACGTTTTGTACTTTTCACCGGTACACCTTGTCAGATTGCTGGGCTAAAAAAATTCCTCGGCAAAGATTATGAGAATCTACTTGCTGTTGATTTTATTTGTCATGGTGTTCCATCTCCCAAAGTGTTCCGCTGGTATTTACAAGAAGAGATTGATCAATTCGCGGCACAGAAAAGGTACGACAAGCCTAATAAATGTAGTTCTGTTCCCCATATACCCAAGGAGGATATTATCCTGCCAGATGGGGTACAAATTAGAAAGATCTCTTTCAGAGACAAGAGAAAAGGTTGGAAAACTTTCAGCCTTGCCCTCAGTGTATTTGAAGAAATTGATTGTAGAAATAACAGATTAGAAACGATTTCAAGCACGCTACATGAGAACTCTTTCTTAAAAGGTTTTCTCAACGATTATTATCTTCGTCCAATCTGCGAAAAATGCCCGGCCAAGCAATTTAAGAGCGGGGCGGATTTAACAATCGCTGACTATTGGGGATATCAAGGTAATATAATTGAAGATGATGATACGGGAATTTCTGCGGTTCTATTATTAACAGTAAAGGGAGAACAGGCATTTGAAAGTATCGGTTGCTTAAGTTGTGAAGTTCCTTATAATGATATTCTTCGTATCAATGCTGCGGCAGAGCAATCTGTATCTGCTCCTTACCGTGCATATTTCTTTAAACAAAAGAACATGTCTTTTAATCAAGTGATTACAAAACTTACTTCTCGAAGATTCGTGGACAAGCTTGTTAGAAAGTTTTGGTTGATAACACATCGAGAATGAATTATTTAACACAAAGAGTAGAATTATGAAAATAGGCGTTCTTACACATTCTGCGTCAGATGATAATTATGGCCAATTGCTTCAGTGCTATGCACTCCAGCAATATTTAAAGGGCCTTGGACATCAGCCGTTTCTTATCCAATATGAGGTAGAAGACGCACCACAGAAAGATATCCTATCCCCTGTTAAAGATATTGTTCGTGGCATTTTATGTCTTTTTTCTAAAAAATACTGCGATGCATATAATAGTGTAAAAGCAATGCAAAGGCAGAGAGAAATTAATGCAAAGCGTAACAAGAAACGTGAATTCGTACAGTTTAAGGCGGAAAATATAGAACAGACAAAGTACTATGCTACGTTGAGCGAACTGCAAGAAACTCCCCCAGAAGCAGATGTATATATTGTTGGTAGTGATCAGGTCTGGAGCCCTGATGTCAACAGTAAATCAGCTTTGGCATGGTATCTGCAGTTTGGCGATAAAAAGACAAAACGCATTTCTTATGCCGCTAGTTTTGGTCGTAAACTTGAAAAGCACGAATATGAACTTTTTAGGAATTTGACAACAGGGTTTACTGCTATCAGCGTTCGTGAAAACAAAGCGCAGACATATAGCAAAAATGCAGGAGTTGAAAATGTTCAGGTAGTATTGGATCCTACTTGTCTTGTAGGAGCGGAGGTTTACATGCCCTTTATTCAAAAGGATAAAAAAGTGAAGCCCTACCTTTTTTTGTACTATGTGAATGTTATTGATAAAAATGATCTATCATGGAATCAGATAGAGGAGTTTATAAATGCAAATGAACTTGAACTGAAATCTGTGAGTGCTTCAGGTTATTATCCAAGTTTTGACATAATTTCAGGATATGAAAATTTGCTATTAACTATCCCGGAATGGCTTGATTGTGTTTATCATGCTGACTATGTTGTAACTACATCTTTTCATGGTGTTGTTTTTGCTATTTTGATGCATCGTCCCTTTGTGTCTATACCAATCAAAGGTATGTATAGCGGAGGTAATGATAGGTTAGTGTCATTTCTTGAAAATCTTGGATTGGCCGATCGTATTTTGACGGATAATCGCCTTATCAATGATATTTTGATGTTATCTATAGATTGGATCTCTGTGGAAGAACGCCTTAATGAACAGAGGAAAAATAGTGAAGATTTCCTAATCAAAGCGTTGAATTCATAAGCCTTGATTCTATTATTGAGTTGAATATTTGTTTCATGGAGTAACATTGGCCCTTTATGCAACAAACCAAAGTAATAGTTATTGGTGGAAACCACCACAATACTCTAGGACTTATCCGCAGCATTGGAGAGAAAGGGCTTCCTGTGTATCTTTTTTTGGAGCACCAGGAGAGTTTCGCTGCATGTAACCTGCGATTCAGTAAATATATCACGAAGATGTATCATTTGCAGGATGAGGACGAGATAATAACACTTCTTAAACGTGATTTTTGGAATGAGGATTACAAGCCAACAATTCTGTGTGGCAGTGATGTTTCGGTTTCTTTGCTTGATGACCATTACGATGAGTTAAAGGACAAGTTCCATTTCTTTAACGCAGGTAGCCAAGGAAGAATTAATTATTTCATGAATAAGTCTAATATGATTCCTTTGGCAGAGAAATGCGGATTAAAGACGATAAAAACTTGGCATTTGAGTGGTTATGATTCTATTCCAAAGGATATCATCTATCCATGTTTTTCAAAGCCTCAGAATAGTTCATTGGATGGGAAAAATGGGACCGGTATTATCCATACGGAGGAGGAACTGCGCGAGAGATTAAATACAGGAGAAGATGTTTTAGTGCAAGAGTACATTGATAAAGATTATGAAATAGATATCAATGGCTTATCATATAATCATGGGAAAGATGTTTTAATTAATGCTATATGCAGAAAAATAAGAGATTACTATGACAGGCAGTCTCAGTATGATGTATTAGAAAGCAAGTCTCTTTATTCTCGTGTTAATTATGATGCAATTAAGCAATTTATCCAATCTATCGGTTATGAGGGTTTGTTTAGTGTCGAATTTATAAATAAAAAAGGATTGTATTATTTCCTAGAAATAAATATGCGGAATGACGGGGCAAATTACCTTTATACGTCTGCAGGATATAATTACCCTTTCCTTTGGTATCTTTATGGGGCTGACGGGAAATTAGCCGAGTCTCAAATTAATTTGTCACAACTGAAAAAGTCTCTATACATAATGCAGTGGTCAGACTTTTCGGATGTCATACATCGTCGAATTTCTTTCTTTGAATGGCTGAGAGATTTGTCGCGTACACGTGCTTTTTTCGTATTGAACTTTAAAGATCCCAAGCCCTTTATGTTTGTCATTTGGCAGAACATAAAACTTGTTTTACATAAACTTCATATTTTATAACTCAGGTGATTTATGCAGCAGAGCGGTTGTTTTACAATAGATGTTTCTATCCAGAATGGTATGCCATTTCTTACTAAAGAGCGTAAGAGTATCTTGAGGATGTCTCATAGTCATTGGTATAGTTTGTTCTATCCACCAATGATGCAGGCAGATCCTTTCCTCTTCGTGAAAGGGGATACACTCTATCTTTTCTATGAGTATATGCCAATTGGAAAAGGGCTCGGAGTAATCAAGATGACATATACTGAGGATCTTCAGCATTGGTCAGAACCTCTTCAAATCACTCAGGAACCGGATTGCCACTTTTCTTACCCGTGGGTGTTCGAAGAGGATGGTGTTGTCTATATGATGCCAGAGACAGGATGTGACCATAACATACGTCTATATAGAGCTGTCAACGAAGAATTGACGGAATGGGTGGTTGATAGTGTTATCCTTGAACGTAAACAGGAGGATTGGAATGAAATAAAATTTGACTTTGCTGACAGTTGTATCTATAAGAAGGATGGCGTGTATTATCTCTTTACATCATATTATAAAAACAACGGGTATTTTTTAGAACTCTACACGTCAAAAGGTTTGAAAGGACCATACGCTTTGCATCCGGCTTCTCCTGTTTGTGAAGGAAACAAATATGGGCGTTGTGCTGGTAGTCTGATTGAGATTGATGGAAAATTATATCGTCCTACTCAGGATTGTGTGACAAGATATGGAGGTCAGACGCATATCATGGAGATAGACGAACTGACCCCCACAATCTATAAAGAGCATCTGGTTAGAGAGAATATAATGCCACAAGACGAAGCTTTCTTTCGCGAGGGTGGACATCAAATTAACTTTACTCAGTTTAAAGGTAAAACAATTGTAGCAACCGATGCAGGTTATGGTACATCTTTCTTTCTTGAGAGAATCCGTATAAAGATACTGAAATTGTTGGGATTAAAAGATAATAAACCATATTGAGAATGTGAATAAAAGTCAAAGAGGATTATAAACAGAAAGTATTATTTCACTTTTAAGCTAATATGTCCATCCTATTTGTAATAGAGAATGCCAATCTTCGAGGAGGTACAGAAATACAATCATTAAACCTTCTACATGCACTGCGTGCTGCAGGGGAGGATGTATGTCTGCTATCTCTTGTTCCTTACGAAGGTGAGGATGAGCATGTACTTTCTTTAAGTGAGGAGGAGTATGCTAAATGGATGGGTATCGCCTCTAAAATATGGAATAAACTTTCATTTTCAATTCTGAGTGATTATGTTTTACGGAAAACCCTGAGAAATATAATTAAGGAACAGAAGCCTTCTGTATTAATCAATCAAACGTATGATATTATAACTGCACTTCCTACCGGTAAGCGTGTCGCTCAGGTCTTTCATTGGTCTATTGTAGGGTATGAAGCCTCTCTAAGATCCAATATTAATAAAAAAGGATTATTTGTACGATACCTATCGCTTTTTTGCGAGTTTGGAAGGCGTTACCGAAGGCATAGGATATTGTCGCGGATTTCGAAACTTATAGTGTTGTCAAATGCTGCAATAGGTGAATTGAAAAAACTTAACATAAAAGTACGGGATGAACAGATAGCTGTAATTCCTAATTTCCTATCTAAAAGTAAAGATAGTCTTATACACTCATCTCTAAAAAATAACAATGTGGTCTTTGTGGGGCGTCTTTCTCATGAAAAGGGTGTTTTGCGATTACTTCGTATCTGGAAGCGCATTTCTCATGTGATGCCTCAGCTCAAACTCTCTATTTATGGAGAGGGGACTGCGCGTAGTGTGATGGAAACATACATTCGTAAAGAGAATCTGCAAAATGTCGTCTTTTGTGGTTTTTGCAGATCGACAGATGATATATATACACATGCCGACCTTCTGCTGATGACGTCGGATACGGAGGGCTTTGGACTTGTTCTTATAGAGGCGATGTACTATGGAGTACCATGTGTTAGTTTTGATTGTCCTATTTCGCCTAAGGAAATCATTGCTGATGCTGGAATTACCATTCCTTGTTTTGATGAAAAAAAATATGCCCAAAAGGTTGTTGAATTATTATCAGATGGGAAAACTTTAAAGACACTCCAACGGAAGGCAATATGCAGAGCACGTGATTTCTATTTAGATAAAATAATAGATAAATGGATAAAACTAGAAACTCATACTATATGCAAAGAATAAACTGGATAGACTGGGCCAAGGCCTTAGGAATTCTTTTGGTTGTGATGGGGCATAGTAATTATGCTCAGGACGATATCAATCCCATGATATTTATGATTCACATGCCATTGTTCTTTGTGGTAAGTGGATATCTGTTTAAGACAGACAAGGGCTTAAAAGCGATAACACAATCAAATATCAGGACTCTCCTAATTCCCTACATTCTTTTTAATGCGATATGGATGATTTATATATTAGTGACGGCCTTAATAAAGCTGTTGTTGGGTATTGATCCGGAATGGGCATCATTTATGGATACTTTATATCAGACAGTTGTTGGTATTCCTGGTGATTTATTCTGCGGTACATCATGGTTCCTGTTAGCTCTTATTTGGTGTAAATATATACTGTATGCTTTTGAGATGGGAGGGCATTTATGGAAGAAGGTAGTTATTGCGATTTTGTGGATGGCAACATTTATTGCGATACAGATATATAATCCACAGAGTCCTCTTTGCTTTAATGCTGGTGTGGCAGGATGTCTGTGGTTCGCCACTGGTTACTACATCAAGAAATACCGCGAAAAGATACATGTGTCAAAATGGATCTGGGCAATAGCAATACCAATTGCTTTTATTGCTTGTCTTTACGTTTGCCGACTTCAAGGAAACTGTAACTATCTTGTTGGGAATGTAAAAGGACTTTGGGGCTTGGCTGGAACAGCAGCAGGCTTGGTGTCATTCTTTGGCGTTTGTGTGTTGCTTGACCAGTTTAACTCAAAACTTATCATGCGAATATCTTCAGCCTCGATAGTCATTATGTGTCTTCACATGATGGTAATGATTAATTTGCAGAAGGCTGTTCACTATCAGTATCACCTAGGTGTAACTCTTCTTGGAGATATTGCCATCGTTTTGATTCTTACAGCCGTTTTCCCGTTGCTGCAAAAATATACACCATGGCTGATAGGCTATAGAAAATAATAGACGTAATGAAAAGATTAGAATATCTTGACCAGATCAAAGGCATTGCCATCTTTCTGATGGTAATGGGGCATGTGATTCTGTTTACCTTTAGAGTGGAAAACTGTACAATAGAGAAGATGTTTTTCTTCAACATGCCGGCATTCTTTTATGTATCTGGCTATCTGCTGTATAAGGAGATTGATAATGTGGAGGATTTTCTTGGAAGACTGAAGCATAAAGCAGCCAGACTGTTACCTCCATGGATTACTGTAACGGTAGTGATGGCAGAATACATGGGATGGGGATTCTTTAATACTTTATGCATATTCTATTGGTTCTTCTATGTGCTTTTCCTCCTGACATTGATTATCATTGTGCTGGATTTTATATTATTTCGCCACCTTAGGAATCCATACATATATTGCATTGCCCTCATGATAATCCCAACCGTTTCTGCGGTGTTAAAATTCATGGGCTATAGTGGCTATCTGCCAGCTCCATGGCTTTGTATGTATTCACTTCCTTTCCTTTTCGGGTGGGTGTGCAGAAAGTATGAAAAAGTGAATGACTTTGTTTTAAACAATCAGATTCTTTTCGTAATTGCTTTGGTCATTTTCCTTTTGACGTGGTATAAGGCAGACGTAGCAAACAACTATATACAGATTGTAGCTGCTATTGCCGGAATTATTGTGGTACAGTCTGTTTTGTATCATAGAGAGGTCGCTGGCAAGAAAATGGCGATTGTCAGCAAAATAGGAAGGAGCTCGTTGGCGATTTATGCCCTTAATAATTTCTTCCTTCCAGACCTTGGGGGGGGGGGCAATTTGTTTGCAGGGAAAGGCCTTGTTCTGGAGATTATCGCAATAGGTGGAGTAACGATTGCAGTCATTGCGTGTTGCATCGTTGTGGAAACTGTCTTTCATAACAATAAGTATTTGAGTAAGATATTGTAAGAATATGTTCTTGGAAATTCAAAAAGCAGATAAAAGTCAAAAAGACATCTATTTAGATAGAAATGTAACGGATGCCTTGAAGTTCATTGCATGTATGATGGTTGCAATGAGCCATTATAGTGGTTATGTACTTGCTAATGACTTGTCTTCAAATATCATATATAAAGTGTTTGCTGCTACAGGGGGATATCTCGGTGTGGCGATATTCTTTTTTCTAAGTGGTTTCGGGCTGATGATGAGTGACATGAAACATCATCTTAGCCCAATAGAATTTATTAAAAGACGATTGGTGAAGACGTGGCTGCCGGCTGTCTTAGTATCAGCTATTTGGCTGGGAATAGCTTGGATGGTGGACTTAGATTTGCTTTGTAACAAGCATTATTTCCTAGGTATTCTGTGGAGGTTCAATGATGAAGTGATGTGGTTTGTTCAAACGATCATCATTATGTATGGCTTCTTTTGCCTTTACAGAATTGCCCCCCCCACCACATTATTTTTGCAACTAATAAAGCTCATAATCTTTGGATTCGCGGCTTATTGGACAATACGTTTGACGGGTATCGGATCTTCTCTAAGTGTTCCTTTGTTCTTTCTTGGCATTGCTGTGGCAGAGGTCCCGGAATTAATCAAGCGGACATTAAATAATATCGTGATACTTATTGTTATGGGAATCGTTGCTATAATATTGTTGTGGATGTTTCGTCATGATAATTACTTGATGCATGGATGGGGTAACTATATTAGTTTAACTTTGATGTTACTAGTTTTTACCCACTACAATATAACGATTAGCACGTTACCTAAGTGGTTGGGCTCATCTTCTTATGATGTGTATTTGGTCCATTACAAAACACACTTGTTTATAGTTCATTACATGACGGTAGATGCTCTTTATATGTTTTTGGGTGGTACAGCGCTTGTTACTTTGGTATTCTATAAACTAAGAAAGATATTGGGAGTTTAATGAATCGTTTATATTATGAGTGTCAATAATATCTATATATGTGTTACCCCATTCTTCCCTTCTCCTACACACTGGCAGGGTGCCTATGTGTTGGATCAGGTCAAGGCTATCAAAAGGAATTCGGACTTTGAGGTGGTGGTGTTTAAAACGAATTCTCTAAACTCAAAGGAGGAGGACTATGACATTGATGGGGTGCATGTATACTCGATTCGTCCATTTCTCATGCCATCATATATTCTCAACGGCCTGA
Source organism: Bacteroides sp. Ga6A2 (assembly GCF_000702225.1). Lineage (NCBI taxonomy): Bacteria > Pseudomonadati > Bacteroidota > Bacteroidia > Bacteroidales > Bacteroidaceae > Bacteroides > Bacteroides sp. Ga6A2. Next base: position 67,448 of record NZ_JNKX01000014.1, read on the forward strand.
CAGAGGGGTTAGTAGGAACGCTGTTCGTGAGGAAACTGCGTCAGATAGGAATAGATCCAATGGACGTGGCCTTTGTGCATTGTCACACAGCCAGTCATGCTGCTTTTGGATTTGGTGTAAGAAAGGTGAATCCTAACGCAAAGGTACTGGTTCAGTTCCATGACTTAGACCCCTATACACTGCGCAACGGGAAATGGGCTGATAAGCGATGGAACGTAAGGTATCGTGCAAGAAAGAGCCTGGAGGCTTTTGAAAGGGCAGACTTGCTGATAAGCATTAGTACACCTGTTCAGGACAACCTGTTGGCATTCCCGAAAGCCCGTCCGGAGGAGATCTATCCCAGTTATTTGGCAAGACTAGAGCATTTGAAGGATTTCCCAAGTCTTAAATCGCGTAAGACTTATATCCTGTACAACGGAGTAGATACAAGTCTGTTTAATCCAGAAATTAAGAAGCAACATGATTATTTTAGGATTGGATGTATCGGCAATTTCCAAGAACTTAAGGATCACATAACGCTCATCAAGGCTTTCGATATTCTAATAAAGAAGGGATATACCAATATGCGTCTGTCACTATTGGGGACGGGTGAAACGCGTCCGATGTGTGAGAATTACATCAGGGAGCATGGCTTGGAGGAATATGTAGAATGGCCAAATGAAGTCCCACATGATAAGTTGCCAGACTATTACAGGTCGTTGGACTTGTTCGTACTGCCCAGTGTCTATGAAGGCTTTGGGTGTGTCTATACAGAAGCATACGCATGCGGTGTGCCATTCATGGGCGTATATAACCAAGGGGCTGCAGAAGTCATCGCTCCGGAAGAACGCGTCAAGTGGTTGATACAACCTCACGATTATGCCGGTTTGGCCGATTTGATAGCGAATTATTATCTTCATAGGGAAACACAAACCCTATGTTGCCCAATAGATATAATTGTATTAATTATGAATTTCTTGAAGTTTATAAAAAATTTATGAGAAAATACTTGTTACTGATGTTTCTGCTTGTTAATGTGACGGCAGAATATTTTCTCTTGGCATCCATATCGAAGATAGTTTTTTATATCGTACTGGCATTAAGTGTATTCGTATGCATTGGTGATGTAAAAGTGATTCGTAAAGGATTAAAGAAGTGCCCATTTTTTTGTGGTGGGCTATGCTGTATATTGGTTATCAGTTTACAGTAGGCTTAAATACCTTGAATTTAGAGAATGTCATATATGTTATTGCAAAAATTGCCACTTTTGGTATTCTGTTATGCAGTATAGCGGTACATTATGATTATTATTTTCAAAAAATATATACACCACTTGGGTATATTTATTGGCATTTTACTATTTGTTGGCTTTAACTATGTGTCATATTCTGGCTTCAGATCATATGGTTTCTTCAATCCAAATGCTGGAAGTTTTATAGCACTGATTGGTGCTTCTTGTTTCCTATTTAAAGATAAAAAACTTAATCTGGTAGAAAAAATCATTTTATGGTTCTGCATATTATGTGTTGTCACAGGTCATAGCCGAAATACCTTAGCAATGTTGCTTATTATGGTTTTGTTCAAGTATAAGCTATCGCCCAAGCTTATTGCTGTTGGATTATTTGCCATGTTGTTCTTTGTTTTTGTCTTACCAATCATCGGACTTGAAGTAGAGGCCGTTAATCGTTTGGTTGGAACTTTGGACGGTTCCATTTCTATGGATCGAGAAAAACAACGTATGGCAGCTTTGTGGATGATAGGACAACACATGTGGGATGGTAATGGTTTTAACTTTACAAACTATGGTGATGCTGAATTCCTGACGGAACTTGGCGCGCATAACGGGTATTTAACTACCTTTGAACAAATGGGCTGCCTTTTTGCAAGTATCTGGTTTGTAGTGTTGTTCGAATGCCTATGGAGAATTAGAAAGTTGTATAGGGTAGATGACCTAAATGTTAAGCGCCACTTTGCACTTGTTGTTGCTATTATCTTTGCAGCAATGAATGAAGATATCTTTGTCGGGGTAAATAACTTTACAACCAATTTTTTCTTTATGTCTCTTGCTATTTTATCATTTTATCAACAACAATCTAAGCATGATGGACAAGTACGTATATCCTAAATTGCCTGCAGCAATCTGTGCACTTCCTTTTGTACGTTTGTCTGGAAGTGGTTTGGCAAATTGCCTCTTTGTCTATGCAAGGGCAATAAAACAAATATTGACTCATGGCGGAGAACTGATTACTCCAACGTGGGCAAATCTGTCTTTAGGTCCTTATATTCGACATCAGCAAGATAAACGGCACTATTTAGGGTTGTTTTCTAGTGCTAATGAAATAAGCGGTATAAAAAAGTTACTACTTTTGTCCGTATGTAAACGTAGAATAAAGGTAATAGAGGGATTAGATCCGTATTTCGCAGATCTATTAGATAATGCGAAAGAAATCTGTCGCTATATAGAAATTCATGTTAAACCAAACGTTCTTTTGTCCGTTAAAGAATATGATTTTTCAAATTGTGTTGCTATTCATATAAGAATGGGCGATTATCCAGAAAAGTTCAGAGTCCCAATAAGTTGGTATCTTTTGAAGATAGACGAACTTAAGAAACAAAATCCTGATTACAAGTTCTTAATATTTTCAGATGGAAGTGATTATGAATTAAATGAACTCCTATCTGTGACAGATGTAAAACGAGTTTTTTTCGGGAATGCCTTAGCAGATATCTTCGCTATCAGCAAGTGTTGTTATATGATAGGATCGGATAGCACTTTTTCCGGTTGGGGGGCGTTTCTTGGTCAGGTGCCATGTGTTTTTTACCGAAAACATTTCGGTCCCGTGTTAAAAGATAGTTCTAAAGAGATTGTTGAGAATAATGAGAATCTTTGGTGAAGTCATGGAACTCGTATTATTTTCTAATTCTGAGTCACCATCAAGTATTAGCTGTAGATGAGTTATACAGGTTACTTGATGATGATTTCCGATTTGTGGCAACTCTTCCTCGTAATGAAAAGGAACTGAAAGGAGGTACGGACTACTCTACACGACCATTGACAATTAGCCGAAAATATTGAAAAGCAGTATAAAGAACATGACGTACAACATCTTTGTCAGCCTTATGATATTGATGAATTGATAAAGGATTTCATACTATATATTGAGCTAATATGAGCAAATATCTAAAAAGTGAATATCTACTTTTGCTATTCCTCATTGTGAATATGACGGCAGAATACATCATGCTTGCATCAATCTCTAAGATGGTTTTCTATGGGGTGTTGGCATTAAGTATGCCTATATGCATGATGAATTTGAATATCATCAAAGATGGATTTAAACAATGTCCCTACATGGCTTGGTGGATTATTATTTATATTATATATCAATCTACTGTGGGAATCAAATATGCAACAACAGAAAACCTCATTTATCTCGTAGCTAAGATTACAACATTTTGTGTGATGCTGCTTTGCATTGGCAAGAATTATAGGTTCTATTTTGAGAAAATTTCAAAGCCAATGGGCTATCTTGTTGTCTCTCTGCTTATCATCGGATTTAACAAAATGGGTATGGACTCTGCGAGTAGGGCCTTTGGTTTTTATAATGGAAATGCGGGTTGCGCAATAGCAGTGATTGGTATGGCTTGTTTCCTGTTTAAAGAAGGTAAGTATAGTAAAGTGGAGATAATATGTCTTCTTTTTTGTGCTATGTGTGTCCTGTTGGGAAGTAGTAGAAATTCATTGGCAATGATGGGAATGTTGATTATTTTTCGTTATGGCGCGTCTTCTAAACTGATTTTGGCAGGTATTATCGGCTTATTAGCAATTGTATTCGTTTTGCCGGAATTAGGTTTTGGAGTGTCTTCTGTTAATCGCATGATAGGCACTTTTGACGGACGAATATCCATCGACCGCGATGATCAACGTGAGGCTGCCCGCTGGATGATTGAACAACATCCGTGGGATGGTAACGGTTTTAATTTCGTGAATTATGGATATGCTTTAAGTTTAACAGATCTGGGAGCGCATAATGGTTATCTCAATATGCTCGAACAAATGGGGTATGGCTTTGGCGGTCTTTGGTTAGGAATACTTATTTTAGGGGTGGTAAAAAACCTAAAATTATATAAAGAAAGTAACATATATGTTCGCAAGTATTTGGGAATAATGCTGGCTATATTGTTTGGAGCAAATCAGGAAAGTTATCTTTCTGGTGTTAACCAGTTTACGACAAACATGCTATATGTTTCAATGGTTGTATTATGGATGTACAGTTACAATAAAAAAACAGGGAAAATAACAGCATGAAGATATTATATTGTGTAAATATCCCTTCTCCTTATCGTGTGGATTTCTTTAATGAGTTGGGTAAGCATTGTGAACTGACGGTATGTTTTGAACGCAACACCTCAAGCGAGCGTGATAGCAGATGGGTAGCATCCGCAGCGAAACACTATAAGGCCATAAATCTGGAACTGCGTCCGTTCAGTTATGACAGGACAATCAGTTTCGGGCTGTTGAATTATGTCAGGAAGAGTGATGCAGATATAATAGTTTTAGCCAATTACTATTCCCCCTCAGCAATGCTTGCAATTAGCTATTGCAGGTTGACAGGCAAGAACTTCTACATGGAAGGCGATGGGGGCTTTTTTGAATATGACAGTTTCCCGAAGAAATTATTGAAGAAATGGTTAATACTGGGATCAACAGGCTACTTCACAACATGTGATGAAAGTATAAAATATTTAAAATACCTTGGTTACAGAGAAGATCGAATTTACAAATATCCGTTTTCTTCTATAAAAGAAACGGAAATCGTATCAACATCTAAATTGACTTCAACATTCAGAAGCAATAAACGTTCACAACTTGGAATTCCAGAAGGAAAAGTCGTAATAGCTGTGGGACGTTTTATCCCACTTAAATGTTTTGATGTTCTCATAGATGCGTTTGCTCGTTTGAAAACTCAAAATGCAGGGCTTTATATCATCGGAGGCACCCCGACTCAAAAGTACATTGACCAAGTATCTGCTTTGAAGCTCAATAATGTGCATTTTGTAGGTTTTAAGACCAAAGCAGAGCTGTCGGAATACTATGAAGCGGCAGATGTCGTTGCTTTTCCAACGAGAAAAGACGTTTGGGGATTAATCACCAACGAAGCCATGGCACATGGGAAACCTGTTGTGGCCACCAATGGGTGTGGCTCTGCTTTGGAAATGATAAAGGAGGGAGAGAATGGCGACATTGTTCCCATAAAGAATTATGATGCATTGGCAAAGGCAATAGATAGAGTGCTAAATGACGGGTGCGAAAAATACTCGGAAGCATGTGTTGAGACGGCTCGCCGCTACACGATAGAAACCATGGTGGATGCCCACCTAAAGGTATGGGGAATAAAACAATGAAGATATTACATACTACACCAACACTGGATATTTCGTATGGTGGTCCAAGTACCTGCACATACTACCTGGTAAAGGGGCTAAACGAGTTAGTACCGACTGATGTACTGACGTTAAGGAGTGAGAAATTAATATGGAAGGATACTTTTATCAAGGCCCTGCCTAATGATGCCTTTTCGCCTTTCTTGTATTCAAGAAATTTTGGGAAGTACATTAATGATCACGCAAGTGAATATGACTTTGTACATGCCAATGTTATCTGGTATTACTTCTCACATCAGGCCCGAAAAGCTGCAGAAAGAGCAGGAATACCCTTTGTGTTGTCGCCACATGGGATGCTTTATCCTAATGCATTGAAGGGAAGGTCTTCATGGAAGAAAAAGTTAACTATGCCGCTGTTTCAACGTGAAGACTTGGAGAAGGCTACAATATTGCATGCTACTTGTAAGCAGGAAATGAAACATCTAAGGGCATTGGGGTTGAAACAACCGATAGCAGTTGTTCCCAACTGCCTTAACATCGATGAAGACTATCTTCGCATGAGTGACGAAAAGCGGCCAGAGAATAATAGAAGACGTTTTGGCTTTGTGGGAAGAGTGGCACGTATCAAGAACATAGATCGCATCATAGAGGCATGGAAGAAGTTGGATGATAAGACTCAAGATGCAGAGTTGGTGATAATTGGTAGCGGAGATGAGGTTTATCTATCAGAATTAAAGCAATATGTGGCAGAGAACCAGTTGAAGAACGTATCATTCACAGGCTTCCTGACTGGAGATAAATTGAAGGCGGAAGTACACAAACTTGATGTGCAATTATTGGTAAGCACCAGTGAAAATTTTGGCATGGTTGTGCCAGAAGCCCTGATTAATCGTGTACCTGTGATAGCTGCTTATGGTACGCCTTGGGAAGAATTGCCAGAAAAAAACTGTGGATGGTGGATTGACAACAGTGTTGATTCGATAGCGGAAACTATTGAACAGGTTTTGCAATTGTCAGAAAGCACGCGGCTTGTAATGGGTGAGAACGGGCGTCAACTTGTACTTGAGAAATACAGTATGGAGAATGTCGCAAAAAAGATGAAGTCTGTGTATGATTACGTATTAGGTTATGGCACAAAAACGGAAGACATATATGAATAGGAAGAAAGTTGATTTAGGCTCATATAATTGCGACTGGCACGATTGTGGAGGCAGCGGGTTAAAGATAAAAGTATGGTATTTCTTCAATGCATTGTTTTTAAGGAATATTCTGTGCCCATTTATGGGAATAAAACGTACCGTACTTAGAATGTTTGGTGCCAAAATAGGCTCAGGTGTATGGATAAAACCAGGAGTAAATGTAAAATATCCATGGAATCTAACTATTGGCAACAATGTCTGGATAGGTGAAAATGTATGGATAGAAAACAATGAGCCTGTAACAATCGGCGATAATGTGTCCATTAGTCAAAATGCCATTTTACTTTGTGGTAACCACAACTATAAGAAAACAACTTTTGACCTGATGGTTGGTAAAATATCAATAGAAGAAGGTGCTTGGGTAGGAGCGGGAAGTATGGTGTGTCCTGGAGTTACTCTACATAGCCATGCTGTTTTAGCTGTATATTCTGTTGCAAATAAGGATTTGGATGCATATGGAATTTATCAGGGGAATCCAGCCCAAAAGGTTCGTGAACGTATAATAGAATAGTGTTATGAAGATATCAATTATAACAGCAACGTATAACAGAGCACATATCATACGAGATTGTATAGAGAGTGTACTCAAACAGGAGTTCAAAGATTATGAATATATTATTGTTGATGGTGTATCCAAAGATAACACCATTGATATTATAAAGGAATATGAACCAAAATTTGAAGGACGTCTACGATGGATTTCTGAAGCAGATGAAGGACTATATGATGCTATAAATAAGGGGATAAGGATGGCTAAGGGTGATGTTGTCGGTATAATTAATTCCGACGACTTCTTTCATAGAAGCGATACGTTTAAATTGATAGCACATGCTTTTGATGACCCTATGGTTGAGGCAATCTATGGTGATGATAGAGTCGTATCAGGAGATGATGTCAACAAAGAACTCAGAATAACGAGGGCGTCGTATTTCAGAACATGGATGTATCGCATTGGCTTGATGCCGGGGCATCAAACTTTTTATGCAAAACGGGAACTTTTTGAGAAATATGGCTATTACAAAACAGACTATAAGATTGCTGCTGATTTCGAGTTGATGCTTCGTTTTATATATGTAAATGGTGTGAAGACAAAATATATACCAGAAACCATAATGACATTTAGAGTAGGTGGCGTAAGTACCCAACTCGCAAATAAATTGCTTCTGAATAAGGAAACAGTGAGAGCCTGCAGAGAGAATGGGCTGTTTTGCATAGAACCTTTAATTTGGTTTAAATATTTGTTTAAACTAAACAGAATCTTTGGTTAAGATTAATAGTTTTGGAAATGAGGAAAAAGAAGTTTAGTGGCAAGAATATCTTGGTATTAGAAGGCTATTGTAAACAATGTCTTCCATTTATACGCGGCTTTAAAGAATTAGGGTGTGAGGTATCGGTGTTATGCGGCTCTAAACTGGACTGTGGCTATGCTTCACGTTTACCTGATCATAAGATTCTTGGCATTTGTGACCTGCATGATAAGAAGGGATCAGAAAAATATATAGTTAATCTTATAAAAACAGGAAAATACGATTTAGTTTTTCCAGTGTTTGAGTTTGGCGCAAGAATATTGGCACATCATAAAGAGGAACTTGCTAAATATGCTATCATATGGGTAAATGATAAAGAGATTTTTGACAGAGCCAATGATAAAAATGAGGTGATGAGAGTATGTATGGAAAATGGTCTGCCATGCCCCAAAACACTTTTTGATGTGACTAAACCAGAAGACGTAAACGAAGGCGGTTTAGATTATCCTATCATTATAAAACCTCGTAGTATGTTTGGAGCTCGTGGATTCCATGTTTTTTATAACGAAACAGAATTGAAAGAATATATTGAGGCTCGACATATTTATTTAGCTGATTATGTAGTACAGGAATGCATACCATTAGATAGTCATGTGATAGCAGGCAATGTGTACGTGGACAGAGACGGAGAGGTGAAAAGTTCTTTCATCTATGACAGTATACATTTGTACCCTGAAGACGGTGGTACCAGTACAATGAATGTTTTGATAGATCGCAAGGATATACATGAAACATGTTCAGCACTTGTCAAGAAAATGAATCTCCGAGGGGTCATTGGTATTGACATGATGATAGATAAACGAGATAATGTAGCAAAGGTGATAGAGATAAATCCTCGTGCAAGCCATGCCATAACTATAGGATTTCTCTCTGGTTTTAATCTTTGCCAGCAAATACTTGAAGATGCTTATAATCAACCTGTAACACGCTTTGACAAGAGTGATACAAGTCTATGTCTCAGAATAGGGCAAACGGATATGTTGTGGTTCCTGAAGAGTAAAAATAGATTCAAAAAATCTCCTTGTAGGTTAGGATACAAAAAGGTTAGGGAACAGATGTTCTATTGGGATGACCCTCTCCCTTGGTTCGCTTTCCTACTGGATGGACTTAAGGATTTTAGAAAAAAAATGAAAGAGAAGAGACTATAAAATAACTGAAAAAAGCTTTTATATTTTACAAAACGATGAGAGATAGCAAATATATCATGAGTAAGGGTAGATTTGATTACTTAGATGTTGCCAAAGGATTAGGTATGCTCACTATTATCTGGGGACATATTGGCTTTGGATGGTTGAGCAATGCATCATTTATTCATTTCATATCCCATTGTTCTTTTTTTTGAGCGGTTCTGTTTTTTTTCGAGACAGATATCCAGAATTTCAAGGTTTTATAAAAAAAGAATAAGAAGCCTGTTGCTGCCATATATGTTTTGGTCGGTATTCACAAGATAATTTGGGCTGCTTTTGCATATTTTAGTCATGTTCCTGTAGACAGTTATTGGATGCCATTACTGCAAACTTTTATTTCTCAGGGCTCGGAGGGATATTTGGTCCATAATGTTCCACTTTGGTTCGTCATGTGCTTATTTGTTGTTGAAGTTCTTTATTATTTTTTGTCATATCTAAAAGAGGAACTAATTGTTCTTTTGAGTATCGCTTTTGGCGTATTGGGGGTGTTAACTATAAAAGCAACTTTCTTTGATTTCAGCACATTGCCATGGAGTATTGATGTGGCTTTTATGGCTCTGCCTTTTTATATGGCTGGTAACTTATTGGTGAAGCATTTTCCTCATGAAATGATTGTATGTTCAATAAATAGGTATTGGGGGAGGAGTGTTCTTGTATTTGTTGTGTCATCTTTTATTGTCTATTGTGGCGCTAACTATAATGGAATAATTTCGATGGGACATTCATATTTAGGTCGTAGCCCAAGTGTGTTTTACATCACAGCTTTTGTGGGTATTATTGCTTTTGTTATTTTTAGTATTGCAATAAATAATCTATCATTAAAGATTGTCAGTGGAATTAAGTGGATTGGACGAAATAGTTTTCGCGTTATGGCAATCCATAACCCTATAAAGGGAGTATTAGTATTACTTCTAGTTAAGTTTACTGGTGGTTCTACATTGGATTTTATAAATTTTATCATCGCTTTTGCCTTGACTTGCATAATAACTATTTTTGTTGGTTTATATAGTGGAACACATTAAAAATAAGTACTTTAGTACTACTAAAACAACTCTGCAGATAATGATTATTCTTGTTACCGGTTCCGCAGGTATGATAGGCGGGTATGTTGTAAAAGGCTTGATAGAGAAAGGTCATACGGTTATTGGTGTTGACCGAGTAAAGCCAAAGGTGAAGTTTCCTGGATTAACGTCCGTCATCTTGGATCTGTCATCCAAAGATGACGTGATGCGGGTGTTTAGTGAAAACAAAATTGACCGCTGTATTCATCTTGCGGCTCTGGCCCATACGGCTGGCGTGAAGGATGTTACATGGGAAGCATTCAAAAAGGTGAATGTTGATATGGCGGAAAATGTGTTTGAGGCTTGTGCAAAGTATGATGTGCCGGTGTTGTTTATCAGTACTGTTGATGCCATTGGTATGGTGAAGGGCTTAATTACGCCCGATACGGAATTGAATCCAGTATCTAATTATGGTAAAAGCAAAGCACTGGCTGAAGGGAGACTGAAAGAGATTTGCAAGATATGGAACATCTATCGCTTCTCTCCTGTATATACACAAGACGTTAAACGTGATATAGAGAAACGTTATTACTTGAAATATCCAAACTTTGCTTACTTAATAGGTGGAGGTCAACAGTTTGAGGTGCTTGATGTCACGAAAGCAGTAGCCTCTATGGTTGACTGGGTAGACAAGAAAGTGGATAACACTATTCATTTCATTAAGGATGATGAGTTGCTGGATAGTGCTAAGGTTATAGCGGAAGAGAGCGCTGAAGGTAGGGCTAAAAATGTTTTTCGCATACCTCGCTGGATGGTAGTATGTGGGTATTATTGCATCAAACTTGTGTTTGGAAAGAGTAATAAGACCTATTTAGTGTTCAAAGCATTGTGGCCGTTTAGGACGGTATCTTTAAATTGAAAACAAAATATAAGATAGCAGCAGTTTGCCTTGTATTTTTCCTCGGTGTATTATATTTAAACTGGAAATATGAGGTGATTGCCTTCAATCCTTTTTCTGGAGAAGAAGAATGTGAACTGAAAGTAATGACATGGAATGTGCATTGTTCAAGGGGCACGGACAGCATCAGGCAAAGAAAAATAGCAGATTTGATTCTTAAGGAAGATGCAGATTTTGTGCAACTAAATGAATATAATCAGGATAGTTGCATGGTGATGGATTCGCTTCTTAAAACGAAGTACCCTTTTACTGAAGAGTTTCGAAGCCATCAAATCTGTGGGGATATTTTTTACTGTAAAAGAGCCATGACAAATTCTGGGCATGTATATATCCCAACTCCAGGGAAATCGATACAAACGATTAAGGCCACAATAGCCTTAGTTGATGATTCTGTGCAGATATTCGGTGTTCATATGGCGAGCAATCGCTATGATAATAGTACTATTGAGAAAGAACTTGTAAGTGACACCACATCATATGATAGATATAAGGATGCACAGGATAATCGCTGTTTTCAAGCACGTTGGACGAAAATAGCGGTTCTTGAATCTGAGTATCCAGTAATAGTGATGGGTGATATGAATGATTTTAGTTGCTCTGCTCCGTTAGATACACTTTCTACTTGTGGATTGAAAAATGCATGGTGGGAAGGGGGAAATGGATATGGAACTACTTACCATGATGGCTGGATGCGGTTGAGAATTGATCACATACTGCATTCGGATAAGTTGAAATTGCAATGCATTAAAGTAATAGATTCTGATCTTAGTGACCATAACCCAGTTGTAGCTGGGTTTAATGTAAACAATTGATAGATATGTATAGTTTTATTAAAAGAGTATTTGATTTTATATGTGCGTTTATTGCACTTGTGGTTTTATCTCCAGTTTTCCTTTTTACTATTGTTGGAATACTAATTAGTGACTGGGGACCGATATTCTATAAGGCCAATCGCATCGGTAAAGGGAATAAGCCGTTCAAAATGTTTAAGTTCAGGTCGATGAAAGTGCTGAAAGCACCAAAGAAGGGCGCAGAAGCAAGTCTGAGACCTGATGAAGACCGTATATTCCCATTCGGTCATTTCATCCGTAAAGCTAAGATTGATGAACTGCCTCAGTTGATAAATATACTTAATGGTAGCATGTCTATTATTGGCCCTCGTCCTGTGGCTGAAGACCAATTCGATATGTTCCGCTATGGCAAGTGGAATGAGGCTGCTAAGGTTTCCGTAGGTCTGAGTGGTCCAGCTGCTCTGTATGACTATATCTATGGTGACCAGTTTACTGATGAAAAGGAATATATGGAGAAAGTGTATCCTACTCGTCGAGAGTTAGAATATACATACGTGCAGAAAACTGGTATCTTCTATGATTTAAAGATGATAGTTTATACAGTTATCTGTATTCTTTATGCTCTTGCTGGTAAGGAGTGTACATGGATTTTAAATGAACTTAAGGCAGATGCTGCTCAAAGTATGTCTCAGAGTGTTTAATGATTTAAGAGTTAAGGAAGAATTATGAAATTCTTATTAGTAGTTGCGCATCCTGACGACGAGGTCTTGGGATGTGGCGCATCGATTTACAAGTGGACAAGACTGGGTGATACGGTGGACGTGTGTATCATGAGCGCAGAGGCGAAGGCTCGTGCTTTCCGCCCAGAAGATAATGAGTTGGAGGATGACACTCATGCTGCATTGGCATACATTGGTGTGAATAAGGAGTATGAGGGCAAGTTCCCAAACATAGAAATGAATACTGTGCCTCATCTTCAACTGGTGCAACATATCGAGGCTGCCATCAAGGAGAGTGAGCCGGATATCATCATCACGCATCATCCTGCCGACACAAACAATGACCACCTACAGACCAGTATGGCCTGTCAAGAGGCAATTCGTTTGTTCCAGCGTAGGACGGATGTGAAGCCTATCAAGGAGTTTTGGTATATGGAGGTTCCTTCATGCACAGAATGGGCATTGAATACCGCCATGAATAGGTTCCAGCCAAATACTTGGGTTGAAGTTGGTAAAGAAGGAGTAGATGCCAAGGTGAAGGCTTTGTCGATGTACCGTGGCGTGATGCGTCCTTATCCGCATCCACGTTCTGCAGAGGCCATTGAGGGCTTTGCTGCTTATCGTGGTTGTCAGGTAGGATGCAATTATGCAGAAGCATTTGAGGTTGCCTTACGTAGACTATAAAGGTACTGTAAACTCTGTGGCTGTTTTTTACTTGTTTTGACCACAATGTGGATGAAGTTAGAATACTTTAGTATCTGACAATTTACTCACCTTCTTTTCTCTCAAACATGACTCGAAGAGTACTTTCTTTCTGTCCTGTTGTACACATTGGTTAAGACTGTGTCATATGTCTAAACTCAAATCGGGTGTTAGAAGAATATAAATCTGTGGTTGAGTTTATAAAGTGTTGAAAATAAGTTATTTGAAGAAACGGCTTCTAATGACCGATTAGGGTTTAAAGTTGGTATGTGTTTGCCTGCAGGACCTTATGTGACAGATAAAGATGTGAGGTACATCGTAGATTGTATAAAAAACTCAATTGATTTTTGATATGAACAGCGCATGTTGTTCGTATCGAAAAAGTTATACTCAACGAACAAGCGGACATCAGTTAGCGATGTTCGCTTGTTCGTTTTTTATCGACAAAAAGTATGGATAAGTTAATTGTAACTACTTGATTACCAGCCTGGGCAATAATTTGGATTTAGATAAGAGTGTAAGGTTTTCGGAAACGAAGCCAAGCAATATCTGATAAGTTCATATGTGAGCGGTGTTTCCTAAGGATTAGATATCTGATGGAAACGCCGCTCTTTTATGCTGAGATGTGCTTGCAAATGCTTGAAAATCAGTGTGGGCAACATATTGGATTTAGATATATATGAAGGCACCTTTGCAGGTTTTGATGAACGGCACGGAGCCTATGGAATAATCAATTGTTTAACTATCAAAAAACTTTTAGAATTATGAAAGAAGCAAAGCATGAACAGATGCGGCAAAATGATGTGCCACTGGAGAAAATTTTGGATGCCATGGAACTGTCAGGTAAGTGGGTGGTCAAGAGACTGAATGGAAATCCGACGAGCGGTCCATTCTCGGAATTAGTCCTGACGGAAAAGGCTGCGGTGTTCTTCCCGAAGGTTGCTTATATGAAGTGGGCATCGGGAGCGTGGAAGTGGAAGCAGGGACTAGACTTGACAACTCAGTTTATACGAATCATAAGAAGTGAGATGAGTCACCGCCTGCGCGACTGGAGAGAACGGAACGAGTCAGAAGTAACGCCTATGAATAACGAACTTGTGGCTCGGGAACTAGAACAAGCTTTGGCCGATGAACTGGAGATGGAAGAAGAGATGAAGGACTTAGGGTATGCCAATATTTTGGAATATGTGTCAGAGCATCCGCGGCTGGTAGTTTATGTGAACTTGGTTCGCGAAACGAACGACTACCGCACCATCTCGAAGAAACTGCGCATTACGATGACGGAGGTGAAGGAACTGGAAGCCGAAGTGATAAAGATTGTCAGAACTAACAGGGCTAAGTGATAATTTTTAATTCAAATAATATGGAAGTGAACTTATTGGATAAAATCTGTGTTCTTGATGCAAAAACAGTAACAAAGAAAGAGTTTGAGCAGACTTTGGGTATGTCCCGGGAAGAGTACCTGAAAGAAATGAGGCGATTTGTTGAGGAACAGCAGCGTGTCAAGGCTGCTGCAGAATCGAAATAGCCCAGATGGACATCGTCCATTCGATTAGCGAGCCCTCGTGCTAAAACAGCGCGGGGGCTTTTTTTGATACTAAAAAAATGTAAACAACATGAAGTATTTTAAGATGGAAGAATTCGAATGCCGATGTTGCGGTAAGGTTCGCTTTACTGAGAACATCGAGGCTCTGGTGGAGAATGTGTTGGATCCAGCACGGGAAAAACTGGGGATGGCAATTGCCGTAAATTCTGGTTTCCGTTGTCCAAAACACAATGCCGCTGTGGGCGGAGTGCCTCAGAGTCAGCACACGGTTGGCGAGGCGGCTGATGTCTCTCTTCTGAAATCAGGGAGCAAACTGGAACAGTTGGTTACTGTAATAGTTGAACAGGGTAAGTACGACCAAGTGATTCTTTATCCGACATTCGTACACGTTTCGTGGAAGAAAAACGGGACTAACCGACGGCAGATACTGAAGAAGTCAGGAAACGGCTATCAAAGACTGTCAAAGGGCTGATAATTAAAAGTATATGGCAAAATGGGAACAATAGACATTACAAGCGTGGTACTCGGCTTGATTACTTTGCTGAGCGGATGCGGCTGGATGGTAGACCGTAAGAAACACAGACAAGAAGTGGAAGGACTGAAAGCCGACAACCGACAGAAAGACATGGAACTGAGTAAGGAATACGTGACGGAGTTCCGCACCTTTATTGCTGAGCCCTTGCAGCGAGAGGTGGGCGAACTGCGCCAGGAAGTAAAGGAGTTGCGCAATGCGATACAAAGAATTGACCGCTGTCCTCATAGGGATGTGTGCCCTGTGTATGACGGGATGCCGCAGCAGCCGACAGATGACGGTTGCTAAGAGTGCAGAGCGGAGCGTCCTTACTGTTGAGAGTGAGAAGAAGATAGAAAGAGTGGATAGTGTGGTAGTGGAACAGAGAGACACGCTGCGCGAGGTAACCACTTTGACTATCATGACAAACGACAAGGGTGACACTCTAAAAGTGACGCAAGTGACAGAGCGCGACCAACTGCGTTCGCGGTCTGACGTAAGACACAAGAAGAAAGACGTGCTGGCAATAAGGGACACTGTGTATGTGGTTACACGAGACTCTGTATTGATTCAAGATTCGATGTCATGGCATCAAGAGAAATCAACGGATTCAAAGCAGGCTTTCGTGTCGGCTTTAGGGTGGATAATGGCTATTGCCTTAATCCTTCTTGCCACGGTAGTGCTCGTGCGTGCACGGCGTTGATGTTCGGTTTTACATCGCTTCAGGATTATCGTCGACAGATAGTCCTTAAATACAGATAGTTATTTTCTAAGAATTTTGTTTAACATAAAAAAGGAGGAAAAATGGCAAAAGTAGCTGGATTTTTGAGTCAAACCAGTGGAAGACTGGATGACAATTTTGTAATGCGCCAGACTGCATTCGGTACGGTAATAGCGAAGACACCTCGCAAGAAGGGGGTGCCTCGCCGAAGTGAGAAGCAGGCTAACATGCGGTGCCAGATGGCTAACATGGGGGCGAACTTCAAACTGTATGACGGCAAGTTGGCGCAGGCATTCGAAGGCAAGAGCGCAGGACTGAGTGATTTCAATCTGTTTGTAAGTTTAAACTATGGTAGCGGTGCGACGTACATCACCAAGCAGGAGCGCATGGCTGGAGCATGTGTGCTGGCGAGCTATCAGTTCAGCCGTGGCAGTCTGCCTGCCGTTGGGTACGCTCTCAGAGAAGGAATGCTGGTAAGCGACATCGCCCTTGGCAATCTGGTGATAGACGATGGTACGACGGTGAGCGACCTGACGATTGCGATAGTGAAGCACAACGATGATTGGGAAGATGGCGACCAACTAACGTTCTTTGACGCAGTGCAGTGGCAAGACAGCGATGGAATGCCGCGTGCTACGATGACGGCAAGTAAGGTCGTACTAGACACTACAAACGAGACCCCATTGCTGGACGTTGTGAAGTCGGAAGGCTTTACTTCCGTGGCAACATCAGACGGCAGCGGTTATGTGCTTGGTATGAATCATGCGCTGAAGAACGAAGGAGCGGCATGGGTGCACAGTCGGGAGAGTGGTAGTACCCTGAAAGTTAGCAGTCAGCGACTTCTGGTGGTGAACGATATTCTGGAGAAATACCAGAGTGATGCCGCGATGTTAGCGAGTGCGAATAGTTACGGCGGCATTAACATGAAGACTGCGTATCTGAATCCTGCATAGTGCTTTTAGGTTCAATGAACCGAACAAGGCTTTGATGAGGCAGGTTTGATTGAGGGCGGCAGCGATGCCGTCCTCTTTTTATTTCTTTTCATCGTTTGAAGACGTCATCTTGAAGTCGTCTACAAACTTCATGCCCCTCAGAATCTGACCGCTGCGCTTTACGAGGTAAGGACCGGGCTTTGCCGAGTTGTACTTTCGCGGAGCAGGCAGACTCGCTGCTATGAGCGCACACTGGCGTCGCGACAATTCCTTTGCCGTGGTGTTGAAGTTCTCGTTTGCCACCGACTCGGCTCCGTAGATACCTTTGCCCATCTCTATTGAGTTTAGGTAGACCTCCATGATGCGTTCCTTGCTCCATGTAAGTTCGATGAGGGCGGTGAAGTAAACTTCCAGTCCCTTGCGAGCCCAACTGCTTGTAGGCCAAAGAAATACGTTTTTTGCGGTCTGCTGGCTGATGGTGCTTCCTCCGCGAGCCTTCTTTCGTCCCTTCCGGTTATCCTCGAAAGCCTTCTGAATGGCATCGAAGTCGAATCCGCAATGCTCCATAAAGTGTGCATCTTCGGCGGCGATTACCGCCTTTGGGAGATGGCGCGACATCTGGTCGAGCGGAATCCAGCGGTGCTTCATCTTGAAGTCGCTGTCGCCAATCTGCTCAGCCGCGCGTATGAACATCAGGGGAGTGTAGTAAACCGGACACCACTTGTATATTAGTGCCATCGTGATGGTCGATACCAAGAATGCGATTAGTGTAATCTGAAAAGTCCTAACGATAATGTGCCAATATTTTTTCCAGCCTTTCATCTTTTTTGTTAAAAAAACAATGCGAAATTATAAAAAAATCTTTTAATACAAGATATGTCGGGCATTTTTTGTAATTTTGTCGCAAGTTTATAAACTAAAAAGTAATTTTTTAAATGGCTATAGAACTGAAAGGCCTTACTAAACGCAGTGAGGATTATTCGAAGTGGTATAATGAATTAGTGGTTAAGGCGGATTTGGCTGAGCAGGCCGACGTTCGCGGATGTATGGTTATAAAGCCTTACGGATATGCAATCTGGGAAAAAATGCAGAGAGTACTCGACGATATGTTCAAGGAGACAGGAGTACAGAATGCATATTTTCCTCTTCTTATTCCTAAGTCTTTCCTTTCTCGCGAGGCAGAGCATGTTGAGGGCTTTGCAAAGGAGTGCGCCGTGGTTACACACTACCGTCTGAAGACAAACGAGACACACGACGGCGTGATTGTTGACCCAGAGGCTAAACTCGAGGAGGAACTCATCGTCCGCCCAACATCAGAGACTATCATCTGGAACACATACAAAAACTGGATTCATTCATATCGCGATCTTCCTATTCTTTGCAACCAGTGGTGCAACGTAATGCGTTGGGAGATGCGTACACGCTTGTTCCTCCGCACATCAGAGTTCTTGTGGCAGGAAGGTCACACCGCTCATGCAACACGCGAGGAGGCCGAGGCACGCGCAAAGCAGATGCTTAAGGTTTATGCCGATTTTGCCGAGCAGTATATGGCTGTTCCTGTGGTTCAGGGCGTGAAGAGCGAGACAGAGCGTTTTGCCGGCGCACTCGACACATACACAATCGAGGCGATGATGCAGGACGGAAAGGCTCTTCAGAGCGGAACATCACACTTCCTCGGTCAGAACTTCGGAAAGGCGTTCGACGTTCAGTTTACCGACAAGGACGGAAAACTCGACTACGCATGGGCTACATCATGGGGCGTTTCAACCCGACTGATGGGTGCTCTTATCATGACACATTCTGATGACAACGGATTGGTGCTTCCTCCGGCTCTTGCTCCAATTCAGGTTGTCATCGTTCCTATTTATAAAGGTGCAGACCAGCTCGAGGCTATCAACAACAAGATTCAGCCTCTCATTGACAAGTTCAAGAAGATGGGCATCAGCGTGAAGTACGATAACGCAGACAACAAGCGTCCGGGCTTCAAGTTTGCCGACTACGAGCTGAAGGGTGTGCCTGTCCGCTTGGTTATGGGCGGCAGAGACCTCGAGAACAATACCGTTGAGGTTATGCGCCGCGATACCCTCGAGAAGGAGACTGTATCGTTCGACGGCATAGAGACATACGTTCAGAATCTTCTCGACGAGATTCAGAAGAACATCTTCAAGAAGGCTAAGGACTTCCGCGACGCTCACATCTACGAGTGCGACGACTACGAGGAGTTCAAGCAGAAGGTTAAGAACGGCGGCTTCTTCCTCTGCCACTGGGACGGCACAGCCGAGACCGAGGCTAAGATCAAGGCTGACACTCAGGCTACAATCCGTTGCGTTCCTTACATGTTCGAGCAGACCGAGGGCGTTGACATGGTTTCTGGCAAACCATCTAAGTGCCGAGTTCTCATTGCACGTTCATACTAACACTCAAAAGTATCTAAGTTAAATTCACCCAATAAATATGATTTTTTTCTTCAGAACACAGGCTGGTAGCATCATCGCTACTCAGGCTGAACAGCTTAGCGAAGAGGACGTTAAGAAACTCTGCTGGCTGTACGGTGACGCTACCGTAGAGAGTGAGGATAACCTGAAGGGCTGTTTCGTTGGTCCTCGACGTGAGATGATTACTCCGTGGAGCACCAATGCCGTTGAGATTACTCAGAACATGAGCATCAGCGGCGTGAAGCGAATTGAGGAGTACTTTCCAGTAAAGGACGAGAATGCCGATCATGACCCGATGCTTCAGCGCATGTACAAGGGCTTGAATCAGGACATTTTTACAGTAAACATCAAGCCGGCTGCTATTCAGTACATCGACGATCTTGAGTCGTACAACGAGCAGGAAGGCTTGGCTCTTTCTCCAGCCGAGATTGAGTACCTTCACAATGTTGAGGCGCAGCTTGGTCGCAAACTCACCGATTCTGAGGTGTTCGGTTTTGCGCAGATTAACTCAGAGCACTGCCGTCACAAGATTTTCGGAGGCTCGTTCATCATCGACGGCAAGGAGATGGAATCGTCTCTGTTTGCCATGATTAAGAAGACAACTCAGGAGAATCCTAACAAGATTATTTCTGCCTACAAGGATAACGTTGCATTCTCACAAGGTCCTGTTGTCGAGCAGTTTGCTCCGAAAGATCATTCAACAAGCGATTATTTTGTAATTAAAGATATTGAGAGCGTTATCTCTCTGAAGGCCGAGACTCACAACTTCCCAACAACCGTAGAGCCTTTCAACGGTGCTGCTACCGGTACGGGCGGTGAGATTCGCGACCGTATGGGCGGTGGAGTTGGTTCATGGCCAATTGCCGGAACTGCTGTCTACATGACATCTTATCCACGCACCGACGGCGAGCGCGAGTGGGAAGGCGGTATGCCTGTTCGTAACTGGCTGTATCAGACTCCAGAGCAGATTCTTATCAAGGCATCTAACGGTGCTTCTGATTTCGGTAACAAGTTCGGACAGCCGCTTATCGCAGGCTCTGTGCTCACATTCGAGCATCAGGAGAACGGCGAGAAGTATGGCTACGACAAGGTTATCATGCTTGCCGGAGGTGTTGGCTACGGCACAAAGCGCGACTGCCTGAAGGGCACTCCTGAGAAGGGTAACAAGATTGTGGTTGTTGGTGGCGATAACTATCGCATCGGTCTTGGTGGCGGTTCTGTATCGTCTGTTGATACCGGCCGTTATTCAAGCGGCATTGAGTTGAACGCCGTTCAGCGTGCCAACCCAGAGATGCAGAAGCGTGCCAACAACCTTGTCCGTGCTCTCTGCGAGGAGGATGTAAATCCTGTTGTTTCTATCCACGACCACGGTTCTGCCGGACACGTTAACTGTCTGTCTGAACTTGTTGAGGAGTGCGGTGGTAAGATTGACATGACCAAGCTTCCTATCGGCGACCAGACTCTTTCTTCGAAGGAGATTATCGCCAATGAGAGTCAGGAGCGCATGGGCTTGCTTATTCAGGAAGAGCACATTGAGCACGTTAAGAAGATTGCAGAGCGCGAGCGCGCCCCTATGTATGTTGTGGGTGAGACTACTGGCGATGCACACTTCTGCTTTGAGCAGGGCGACGGCGTACGTCCGTTCGACCTCGACGTGGCTCAGATGTTCGGTCATTCTCCAAAGACTGTGATGGTTGATAAGACCGTTGAGCGCAAATACGAGAATGTAACATATTCTGCTGCAAACGTAAACGAGTACGTTGCACGCGTGCTTCAGCTAGAGGCTGTGGCTTGTAAGGATTGGTTGACAAACAAGGTTGACCGTTCGGTAACAGGTAAGATTGCACGTCAGCAATGTCAGGGAGAACTTCAGTTGCCATTGAGCGACTGCGGTGTCGTTGCACTCGACTACAGAGGCAACAAGGGTATCGCTACATCTATCGGACATGCTCCACAGGCAGGTCTTGCCGACCCAGCCGCAGGTTCGGTTCTTTCTGTTGCCGAGGCTCTTACAAACATCGTTTGGGCTCCGTTTGCCGACGGAATGGACAGCATATCACTTTCTGCTAACTGGATGTGGCCTTGCCGCTCGCAGGAGGGCGAGGATGCCCGTCTGTATGCAGGCGTTCAGGCTTTGTCAGACTTCTGCTGCGCACTCGAGATTAACGTTCCTACAGGTAAGGACTCGCTTTCGCTTTCTCAGCAGTATCCAAACGGCGAGAAGATTATCAGCCCGGGAACAGTAATCGTTTCGGCTGGTGGCGAGGTTAGCGATGTTAAGAAGGTCGTTTCTCCAGTTCTTGCAAAGGTTGAGAAGAGCACGCTTTATCATATCGACTTCAGTTTCGACAAACTTGCACTTGGCGGTTCGGCATTCGCACAGAGCCTTGGCAAGGTTGGTTCTGATGTTCCAACTTGTAAGAATCCCGAATACTTCCGCGATGCCTTCATGGCTGTTCAGGAGTTGGTAGAGAAGGGCTTGATTCTTGCTGGTCACGATATCTCAGCCGGCGGTCTGATTACAACATTGCTCGAGATGTGCTTCGCTAATGTTGAGGGCGGTATCGTTGCCAACCTCGACGGTTTCAAGGAAGAAGACCTTATAAAGGTATTGTTTGCCGAGAATCCGGGTGTTGTGGTTCAGGTTGCCGATGCGCACAAGTCAGAGTTCAAGAAGATTCTTGAGGATGCTGGCGTTGCTTTCGTAAAGATTGGTACTCCAACAGACGAGCGTCACATTCTTGTTGAGAAAGACGGCGCAACATATCAGTTCGGCATTGACTATTTGCGCGATATGTGGTACTCAACATCATATCTGCTCGATACAAAGCAGAGCTTCAACGGCTGTGCAAAGGCTCGTTTCGAGAACTACAAGAAGCAGCCTGTTGAGTTCGCATTTAACAAAGACTTCACCGGCAAGTTGTCGCAGTACGGTTTGAATCCAGACCGTCGCGAGGCAAGCGGCCTGAAGGCTGCAATCATCCGTGAGAAGGGTACAAACGGTGAGCGCGAGATGGCATACATGCTCTATCTTGCAGGCTTCGATGTTAAGGATGTGATGATGACCGACCTTATTACAGGTCGCGAAACTCTCGAGGACATCAACTTCATCGTGTTCTGCGGTGGATTCTCTAACTCAGACGTTCTTGGTTCTGCCAAGGGATGGGCTGGTGCATTCCTGTTCAACCCTAAGGCTAAGGCTGCGCTCGACAAGTTCTATGCTCGCGAGGATACGCTTTCGCTCGGAGTATGTAACGGTTGCCAGTTGATGGTTGAGTTGAACCTCATCAACCCAGAGCACAAGAAGCGCGCTCACATGCTTCACAACAACTCGCACAAGTTCGAGAGCAACTTCCTTGGTCTGACTGTTCAGACAAACCGCAGCGTATTGCTCGGCTCGCTGAGTGGAAACAAACTCGGTATCTGGGTTGCTCATGGCGAGGGCAAGTTCTCATTGCCAGAAGGCGAGGATGCTTACAACGTTGTTCTGAAGTATTCATACGACGAGTATCCTGCAAATCCTAACGGTTCAGACTTCTCTGTTGCCGGAATTTGCAGCGCCGACGGTCGCCACTTGGCAATGATGCCGCACTTGGAGCGTGCATTCTTCCCATGGCAATGCGGCTGCTATCCGTCAGAGCGTAAGCATGACGAGGTAACTCCGTGGATTGAGGCATTCGTGAATGCCCGCGAGTGGGTTAAGGCTCACAAGAAGTAATATACATTACTATATAATAAGGTTAGGGCGTATCAGATTGCGCTCTAACCTTTTACTATCTTTCTCCTTAATGCAAATAATGTATTGACAGTAATTTTTGCTATCATGAAAAGACGATTTTTTTCCTTTGCACTATTTTTGCTGACAACAGCGGCTTTCGCGCAAAACAGAATTGATTTGAGCGGAACATGGCAGTTTAAGATAGACAGAGACGGAACCGCTACGGCTACATCAAAATACGATGACAGCATAGAACTTCCCGGCTCTATGCTAACCCGTGGAAAGGGCGATGTTGTGTCGTTAAAGACACGATGGGTCAGTTCGCTCTACGACTCATCTTATTTCTTCAATCCATACATGAAGAAATATCAGGTTGAGGGAAACATGAAGTTTCCGTTCTTCCTTACTCCAGACAAACATTATGTGGGCAACGCGTGGTACAGACGCACAGTTTCCGTTCCGCTGACGTGGAAGAAACAACGTGTGATTCTGACTCTTGAACGTCCGCATATCGAGACAACCGTTTTCGTAAACAATAAGGAAGTCGGACATCAGATGAGCCTTTCTGCTCCTCATGTGTTCGACATCACAAACTTCGTCGTTCCCGGAAAGGACAACGAGATTGCGATAAAGATTTACAACGGAATAGAGAACGTGTGCGTTGGTCAGGATTCGCACTCAGTTACCGACCAGACACAGGGCTGCTGGAACGGAATCGTGGGCAGAATGTCGCTCGATGCGCATCCGATGGCATATATCAGCAACGTGGCTGTCTTTCCTGATGTCGAGAACAAACTCATCGACGTAAAGGTGAAAGGCACGGCCAAGAAATTCAAGTTCGAGATTGACGGCAAGGCTGTTAAGTCAAAGAAACTGACAGACAGCACTTACCAGATTGTTCTTGGCGACGAGATGCGCCTTTGGGACGAGTACAATCCGAATGTGTACAAACTTGCCGTAATAAGCGGTGCCGACCGTTTCGAAACAGTCTTCGGAATGAGAAGCGTAAAAGTCGATGGCACTCGCATCTTGCTCAACGGCAAGCAGATATATGTGCGCGGAACGGTAGGCAACTGCTGTTTTCCAGAGACCGGCTATCCTCCAACCGACGAGGCTTCGTGGACGGCTATCTTCAAGAAGTGCAAGGAATACGGACTCAACACCATGCGATTCCATTCGTACTGTCCTCCTGAGGCGGCTTTCACGGCAGCCGACAAACTTGGTTTCTATCTTCAGCCCGAAGGTCCGTCATGGCCTAACCACGGCGTTAAACTCTACAACAAACAGTACATCGACATCTATCTGATGGACGATACAAAGAGACTTGTCGAGGCTTACGGAAACCATCCGTCGTTCGTGATGCTATCGGCTGGAAACGAGCCTGCCGGAGGTTGGGTTAAGTGGTGCAACGAGTGGGTTGCCTACTGGAAGAAGACCGACTCGCGACGTATATATTGCGGTGCCAACGTAGGTGGCGGATGGGCTTGGGACGATGGCTCTGAATATCACGTTAAGGGCGGTGGTCGAGGCTTGGATTGGAGCAAACGCAAGCCACATTCAGACGATGATTATCTGAAAGACATTCAGTTTCCGAGAAACTACAAGGGCAAAGAGCCTAACAACTCGCCGATGATTAGCCACGAGCAGGGACAATGGTGCGCCTTCCCCGATTTGAAGGAGCGTTCGCAGTACACAGGCGCGTACAAGGCTAAGAATTTCGACATCTTCGAGGATTTGTTGCGCGACAACGGCATGGGCGACCAAGCCGAGAAATTCCTCTATGCCAGCGGAAAACTTCAGGTTTTGGCATACAAGTATGAGATGGAGCGCAACTTCCGCACAAAGGATTATGCCGGATTCGTTCTGCTTGGTCTGAACGATTACAGCGGTCAGGGAACGGCCCTTGTCGGACCTCTGAACGTGCATTGGAAGGAGAAAGGCTATGTTGATGCCGACGAGTGGACAAACTTCTGCAACGACGTTGTTCCGTTGGCAAAATTTGCGAAATTTGTTTATAAGTCTGACGAGAAGATAAGCGTTCCGATAGAGATTTACAACGCAACTGGTGGCGACTTGAGCGATGCCAAGGTTGAATACAATATCAGGTACAACTCTAAGGATGTTGATGGCGAACTGCTCTCTGCAACCATTCCGGCAGGAAAGAACAACGAGGCTGGCACGGTAGCGTTCGACCCTTCGTCAATTTCAACCGACGAGCTGAGCCGTGGCGTAAAGTGCACGCTATCCGTTTCAGTCAAGGCAAACGGCAAGAGCTGGCTTAACAACTGGGAATTCTGGGTTTATCCGAAATCTGTAGAAATGCCAGACGCAAAGAATATATACATTTCCGACACGCTCGACAACAAGGCTCTCGACGTACTTAAGAAGGGCGGAAAGGTTCTTCTAACAGCAGCCGGAAAGGTCCGCTACGGAAACGACATCCGTCAGGATTTCCTTCCTGTCTTCTGGAACACATCGTGGTTTAAGATGCGTCCTCCACACACAACAGGAGCGTACATCGACACAACTCATCCGATTTACAACAACTTTGTAACCGACCGTTGGACTAACATCAACTGGTGGGAACTTGCAAACCGTGCTCAGGTCATGAATCTTTCGGAGTTCCCTATTGATTATCAGCCACCAATGCAACCAATTGACACATGGCATGTTAGCCGCAAGTGCGGAACGATTGTAGAGGCTAACGTGCTTAACGGAAAGTTGCTGATGACAACTCTTGATATTACGAAAAAGTTGGATGAGAGAGTCGTTGCCCGTCAGCTACGCAAGAGCATCATAGAGTACATGAACAGCCGCGAGTTCGACCCAAGCATAAGGGTTGAGCCATCTGTAATCACGAATCTCTATGAGAAGACTGCTCCGCCGGTGAATATGTTTACAAAAGATTCTCCCGACGAACTGAAACCAAAGATTAAGTAATAAAAAAAAGGCTTGCAGAGTTTGATTCCTGCAAGCCTTTTTGTATCGTTTTTGTCGTAGTGAAGTAGGGGAAGGGTTCGGGATTCCTTCGGGATGCGTTCGGGATTTAGTTGGCAGACTTATTGTCTTTTTGCTGGGGAGAAATGAGAGTTGTTGTGATTCCAAAGCGGAGGTCGTGATGATACAAAATCTTTTGCCTCGGTACAAAGAAAATGAGGACGTATCGGCAAAAGCGACGCGCCCTCATTCAGTTATCTAAAAAACGTGAAAATTATTTCTTTTTAGTAGTTGTTGTTTTCTTTGTTGTCGTAGTCTTCTTGGCTGTTGAAGTAGACTTCTTTGTTGTTGTAGCCTTCTTCTTTGTTGTAGTAGAAGATTTCTTAGCCGTAGAAGTTGACTTTTTTGTTGTGGTTGTAGAAGTTGTAGTCTTTGCAGGCTCTTCCTTCTTTATCTCACCCTTCTTGAACTTCATTCCAAGATTCATTCCGTCGTATTCCTTGAGGAGCGAAGTGATGGTCTGAACGGTTGAGTTGTTTACTTTTGAGCCGATGAACTCGATGCCCGTTAGCACCTTGTCGGCATCGTAGAGCATAGAAAACTCATCGCCCGAAACGCTTACGGTTGTGGTAGATGAAATGCCAGTTATATCGTATGTAAGCGTAAGTTTGTCGCCCGAAACGGTATATTTGCCGCTTGCCTTGTTCTTCTCGCCGATAGTCTTGTCGAAAGTACCGTCGCTCTTGAACGTGAAGGTAAGATTACCCTCCTTGATTCCAGCCTGCTTCAGATAATTGTCGAACTTCTTCTGAGCCTGTGAACTGATGGCCGAGCCAGCCGCCTTTTTCAGAATGTTGTCCGATTCGAGCTGAACTGCCGAACCTGTGAAAATCCATGTGCCCTCGAGTTGGTTGGCAGATACCGATGGAGTTGTTACCGCATTCACAACCTTGTTGAGTATGTCGCCCAATTGTGCGTGCGAAAGGCTTGGCACACAGAATAGTGCCACAGCCAAAAGTGTGCATTTAATCAATTTCATATTTGTGAATTTCAAAAATAAAATACCTTTATAGCGCACAAAGTTACAAAAAAGGTTGAAACGACGAAGCATTTTCTGCGGATTAAAGCGTTCTTTGCGCAAATTAATGCTATTATTTCGTTGTTCTTGATTATATAGATGATTTTGTGTTTTTTTCATGGGATATGAGTAAATAATCAGGATTATTGTGTTAAAAAATCTTATTTTGTATAAAAAACAACAAAAAATTCATTATGTGTATTTCTAATATTATTATCTTTGCGCCAAAATGAACATATTTTGTTAATTTTAGATATTATGAAACAGACATTAAAAGTTTTTGTTTTGGCAATTTTTGCCACTTTTACATTCAACAGCATTGCTAATGCTCAGTTCGGACTTATTAAAGGCGTTGCAGGTGCCGTTACTTCAGGAAAGAGCAAAGGCAAAGAGGGTAAGTTGGCTAACGGAAAATCTGTAAGCACAAAGCGTGCTCCTATCGGCAAGACCGAAGTCATGTCGTGGATTGGCATGGACGATGATGAGGCTACACTCAACGTGTTCAAGGCTATGGTGAAGAAACAGAACAAGTACAACAACGATACCGATGCCCGAATGAAGGTGAGCGACGAGAACAAAGGCGAAATCCTTATGGTTGGCCTGCTTGCCGAAGACTGGAGTTATTCGCGTACAAATCTCGGCGACATCAAGAGTCGTTCTATTCCTTTCTTCTATGTGATGAAGAACAAGGCTGGAAATTTCGTAACAGAGAAGTTCTGGGCTACTCAGAAGTTCAATGGCGCATCGTACGATGCTTTTACCATCGAGCCTGTTATGAGCGGCACGGCCGATTCGAACAAGTATTGGAGAATAATAGTTGACTGGACGGACGAAGATACAGCCAAATACTCACAAGCCAAGTAATTTAGAATCTACTAACAAATTCATAAATCCCCGTTGGCGCGAACCAATGGGGATTGGTTCTTTTTTATTAGAGAAGAAAACAAGATGACATATAATTATAACAAATAACAGAATTTATGGCTTATCAAGAACAAGAAACAACGGGTTACGGAACCCGTGTAGGAAGGTCGTTTAAGGCAATAGGCAGCGGAATCCTGCTGTTCTGTATCGGAACGGGACTTCTTTGGTGGAACGAAGGTCGTATGGTAAAGACAGCAAAGATGCTCGAGGAGGCCGGCGGCTCGTATGTCGAGATGGAGAATCCAAACAAGAAGGACGCATCGCTCGAGGGTGAACTTATTTGCGGAACGGCTCTGGCAACAACCGAGGATTCGCTCAGCGACAGCCAGTTTGGCGTTGGCGCAAAGGCTATCGCGCTGCATCGCAAGGTAGAGTATTACCAATGGGTTGAACATTCTGACGAGAAGAAGGAAGACAAACTTGGCGGCAAGGAGGTTACAACCACAACATACACATATTCAAAGAAATGGGTGAGCAGTCCTGTTGAGTCGGCTGAGTTCAAAGACCCTGCATACCAGAATAAAAACACTATTCTTACAACCGTTGAGGGGGCTGACCAGTATGCCGAGAACGTAAAGTTCGGCGCATACAAACTTAGCGAGACCCTCATTCACATGATTTCTTCTCGCGAAGGATTGAACTTGGCTATCAGCGAAGACCTTCTGAAAGAACTCGACAAGAACGCGCAGACAGCCTACGAGCGTTTCTACGGCGTTAAGAAGTCGGCTCAGCAGACGGCGGCGCAGCAGCCAGCCGAGACTGCCGTTATTTCAGATTCAGCCAAGGCTGTTGCCGATTCTCTGAAGGCGGTAAACGACAGCATCATTAAGAATGCCGTAAACAAGAAGGATTTTGAATACGTTCATCAGGCCGGAAACGTGCTGTATTTCGGTCGCGTTCCGGGCTCGCCAGAGGTGGGTGATGTTCGCGTAACATTTGAGCAGGTAGTTCCTGCCAAGGTAACGGTTATGGCTGTTGTAGACGGCGAGACATTCAAGGCTTTCAAGGCAAAGAACGGCAAGCGATTCCAGACTCTTGTTATGGGCAAGAAGACTGGCGACGAGATTATAGAGGCAGAAGATGAGTCTAACGGCTTCTGGCTTTGGGTTTGGCGTGGCATCGGAACTATGCTTGTAATTGGCGGCTTGAACGGCATCTTCGGCTTTATCGAGACAATCCTGAAGGTCGTTCCGTTTGTTGCCGGCATCTTCGGCTGGGGCGTTGGCGTTGTCTGCACAATTGTGGGCATCGTGTGGTCGCTCATTGTCATTGCCGTAGCATGGCTCTTCTATCGCCCTGTATTGGGCATCACGTTGCTGGTTATATCGGGCTTCCTTATATGGGTATTTGCCTTCAAGGGTAAGGACAAACTGAAGGAATTGGCAGCCAAGGCAAAGAAATCAGAGTCTGCAAGTGCGCCGTCTGACAATAATGCATGATAAAAATTGATTATGGCTATGGCTCTGTGCCTGTGTGCCTTTCGCGGGTATGCAGGCGCAGAACTTTTCGTTTTCCTGAAACGTAAACAGCCATCTCTTTTTTTTGACAAGACATTAGATTTTACTATCTTTGCCTCTTCGGGCGAAAAGTGAAAAAGTGTATTTATGAAAAATCTGATATTCTCGGCATTCGTTGCCGCTATGATGCTTTCAGCCTGCGGAAGCAAGACTGGCAATGTTGCTGAAACCGCAGAAACTGTCGATAGCCTGACAACCGATTCGGCTGATGTCAAGACTGTCGCAAACGCAAACATAGATTCGGTAAAGCATACCAAAGACTATATAAATCAGCGAATTGATACGATTTATAAGTATAAGAACGATGGGCAATATTGCTCGGAGAGTTACCGCGCGCTCGAGGCTGAGGCTGTTAAACAGAGCGAGGAGCGTGACGAGATTTATTTCGACGGCGACCATTGGATAAATGGTCAGGACATCGACCCGAAATGGAGTTACAAGGTAAAGAAGATAGAACTCGAAGGCGACTCGGTTGCATGGGCTGACATTACAATTCATAATTTCGGCGATAGCCGCGTGAAACTTAGATTGCTGTACGAGCGCGGCGACTGGTTCGTCGACGATTTTTATTTCTACTACAAAGACGAAGGAGTGATTAAGGAATTGCGCGAGAAGGAGGGAATGAAGGAATACATTTCAGCCAACCGCAAAAAATAGAAAAAGATGAGAAAGATATTGCTTTTGCTGTCGTTTCTGCTGATTGTTTGCTCTTGTGGCAACAACGTGCAGAAGACAATGCAGAAAAATAATTCGACAGATAGCGTTGTCGCCGAAAAAAAGGTCAGTGATACAGATAAGAAGGAGGCTCTGCAAGGGTATCCGGCTCTTGTATATGCCAAGGTAAACAAAGTTCTGTCGCAACAGTCTGTAAATCAGAATGAACTCGATTCGGCTTTCTTTGCCAAGAGTTACCTTGATTTGAGGGCTGAGGTTCTGAAGGTGCAGGACGGCAAGCCTTTCGACCAACTTTTCTTTGTTGAGTACATGCCGTTTTCGCAAGGATTGTGCCCGCCGATTATTATTTCGGGTGTCAAGATAGAGTCGTTTAAAGAAGATAAAGCCGAAATAACCTTCACCATAAATGATGGTGAGGACGATTTCGTAAAAATGTGGTGGCATCTGCAATATGCCAATGGCGAATGGCGCATAGACGACTGGAGTAACTATCTCGAAGACGAGTATGGCATAGTTAAGGGTATGCGCGAATATTTGCAGAAGAATAAAAAGTAGAGATGATGAGAAGAGTATCTGTGTTAGTTGTATTGTGCCTGTGCCTTGTTGCAGGCGTTAAGGCTCAGAAATCCAGCCTGTATGAGCGTAAGGATTTCAGTTTCAAGATGACAACGGAGAAAGATTCCGAAGGAAAAATCAGAACCGTTAAACTTCACGCTTGCGTTGGCAGTAACGCGGTAAGTAATTTCACGTTCAAGGTTGTCGTTCCGACGGAAGACATCTGCGGAATAACCGAGCCTGACATCAATTTCGACGGCTATCCCGATGTAGACATTAATCTTGGCTATAAGGGCGGATTTTCTAACAACGTCCAGCACGAGGCTTTGCTCTGGAATCAGAAAAAACATTGCTTCGAAGTGCCAGAGGGATACAGCGATATTGGCGAGCCGCAATTTGACGGCGAGAAGAAAATCATCTTCACAACGTTGAGTGCAGGTCCTGATGCGCGCGTAACGACTTATTACCGTTGGCAAGGCAGCACGCTTTGCGAATATCTCTCTGACACCTGGAAGATTGACGATGACAAGGTGGCAGATTTCAGCGATATGCTTAACCTGCCTCTGTTCCGTTTAGATGCCAAACTGAATGGCCGCACTCCTGTAATCATAGCGTTTCAGAAGAATGAAGACGGCATTGTGGCTGGCTACATTTATTATCCGCGTGCCAAGAATCCTGCGCCTATCATGATAAAAGGAATTTTCGATGGCATCTACGACCTTAGGGAACGGCTGCCGGACGGCACTACTACAGGCTATCTAAGCCTTAAATGCGACAAAGACCAGAACTGGAGTGGAGCATGGGCTAATCCCGTTACTCACAAATCGCTGGAGATAACTGATATTATGTTCAGTCACGAAGTTCCAAAGTGGTTCACGAAGTCGCTTTTTTTAGAGTAAAGAAATTGTAAATAGTAAGTTATATTATGGAATTACCAAAAGATTTAGGCACAAAAATCTTCAAGGGCTGCGGGTGCGTTTCTATAGGCATCGTGGTGCTGCTGATAGCCCTTGTAGCATGGGCTATCAGTCTGCCCGACGAGGAGGATTCTGATGAGAAAAAAGAGGCTCAGAAAACCGAGCAGGCCGAAAAGAAGGACAGCATTGTTGTTAATGCTCCGTTGGAGGGCGACCCTTACAAGGAACTCGACGAACTTATTGGTTTGGATCAGGTTAAGGACGAGGTTCGCTCGCTTGCAAACTTTGTTAAGTTGCAGAAGCAACGCGAGAAGAAGGGACTGAAAGTGCCGAAGATGTCGCTGCACCTTGTCTTTACCGGAAATCCCGGAACGGGTAAGACAACCGTGGCGCGCATCGTTGCCCGAATATATAAGGATTTGGGCGTGCTGAAGAAAGGTCACACCGTAGAGACCGACCGCTCCGGACTGGTTGCCAACTACGTTGGGCAGACTGCAACAAAGACAAATGCCGTGGTAGATTCGGCCCTTAACGGCGTTCTGTTCATCGACGAGGCTTACGCGCTTGTTCCCGACGAGGGCATAAAGCAAGACTACGGTCAGGAAGCCATCTCTACATTGCTTAAGCGCATGGAAGACGACCGCGACAAACTTGTGGTAATTATAGCCGGATATACCAACGAGATGAAGCGTTTTATTGACTCCAACCCCGGACTTCAGTCGCGCTTTAACCGATATATCAGTTTTCCCGACTATACCTCGGGCGAACTTAGCGATATCTTTAAGATGTATGTCAAAAAAAATCAGTACACGCTTGCGCCCGATGCCGAACGTTATCTAAAACACAGGCTCGACAGCGTGGTGTGCCATAAGGACCGCAACTTCGGAAATGCCCGATATGTGCGCAACGTGTTCGAAAAAAGCATACAGCGGCAGGCTAACCGATTGTCTAACCAGAAAGACCTCACCACAAAGCAACTTACCGAACTTACAAAGAGCGATTTGAGCAAGGCGTTCAACAGTTGCAAATAACCTTATTTCGTCTCTGCCTCTCTCTCGGCAAAAAGAGTGGGGCAGAGATTTTTTTTGCCAAATTTTTTGATGCTGCCGAATTCTTGCGTCCATTCGGTAGCAAATAAACAGAATTCGAGCGGCAAATTCGGCATAACTGAGAAATTCCTGAAAAACACCTGAAAACTAATATCCCTTATCCAAAAACATACATATTCATCAAAGACTTTCCGACTGCTGAAACCACACAAAATGTTATATATGGTGGCTGAAATGTTAAGTCTTGTGTTGCGGTTGTGTGGTGCGTAATTATTCATTAGAATTAACATTCTAACACCTAATCATGTAGAAAAACTTATACTTTTTGTTAAATAAGTATTATGGATTTAAAAATTATCAAAAAAACTTATGAGTTTTATCAAAAAAATAATACTTTTTATTTACCTTTGTAATGAAAATATGCTTAATGTAAAAGTAGAAAAAGAAGTCTGAGTTTATCTTATGGATAAGGACGCCTTTTATAAAGGAATTTTGAAAGAGAACAGACGATTGAAAAAGAAGGTTTTTGAATTGTCTTCTACCGACTCGCTAACAGGATTGTATAACCGTTCCTATGGTGAGAAAGCAGTTTGTCGTCTGTTGGAATCCGGTATGCGAGGTTATTTCTGTCTTTTCGATTGCGATGATTTCAGGCTGATTAACTATAAGTTCGGTCATGAGGTTGGCGACATCGTTCTGATAAGAATAGCCTCGGTTCTGCGTAAGGCATTGTCTGAACAGACAATAATAGCACGAGTCGGAGCAGATGAATACATGTTTTTTATCCCTTTCAGCTCGGGCTATTCTGAGTTTGAGGCAAGTGTGCAGTGCCGCGAGTTCTTCTCTGTTATCAATAGCGAGCAGTTTATCGAACTTAAAGGCTATCGCCCTAATTTCAGCGTGGGTACATGCGAGTATCTGCCGGAATCGGGCATGACATTCGAGACGCTGTACAAAACGACATCCGAGTGTCTGAAGAAAGCCAAGGAGTTTGAAGGCAACTACTTGTATAATGATGTAACGGGCGGCATCCCCGATATAGCACGCGCATTTCAGTTGCTGCGCGACGACCGTACATTGTACAACGAACTCAACGATTTTCTCTTTACCATAGCCGACGAGTCAAAATGGCTCGAATTTGTGGAACGGAGCGCGAATGTAAAGGGGTCGATGTACGCAAACAAGCAACAGCAACTCGACCAAATTATGCAGTACTACAAGCGCGGAGACCTGAAGGACGCCGACTACGAACTTCTCTTCGACCTTGTGCAGAAAAATTGCGATGTGCTCGATGTATCTATGGTAGAGCGTTTTGTCGGCGGAATTTTAATGCCGTATTACGAGTCTAAGCCTTCGACGCCTGAGACGCGAGGCTATCTGGTGCGTTTATACCTGCTGATGGCTGAGGCCTGCATTGCCGTGTACAGGCTTGGCGACAACGGTCTTTGCTGCTATTGTCTGGAATATCTGCAAAAGTGCATAAATACCGCTGAAGGCTTCCCGAAAGACAGTATGCCGTTTGAGTGCAAGTTCTATGCCATGTGCCATCTGATAGGTCATTTCGACCTTATGGACAATTTAGGGGTGGCCGAGAAGGAACGCTTCGATTACTATCTTCGGGTTGTAGAAATGCTGAAAGGCAAGGAAGCGATAACGCTGAGTCCAGGATATATGCGCGATAGCAACGACTATCTGATAAACAATGCTGCGTTGTATCCGCTAATGCGTGCAGCCCTCATTCTTTCGAAAGAAAAGATTCAGGCAACCGATAAGGCCGAACTGAAGCGACTGCTGACATACATAGTGCAGCACTCTACCGATGGGGTGATTGACTCGAACGTTGGAGGCGAGGAGTACACATATTTTAACAAGATGATGTACAGATTGCTTTTCCATCATCATAAAGGTTCCGAGATGGTTTTTGAGTTGCACCGTCATATGGTCGAGATTATCGACCGTCGAAAGAAGGTGCTTGATACAACCGAGCTGACGGCCTTCTGCGGTATGCTCTTCATCGGTTCAAAGGCGCTTGATAATTCCGACTTGGACGGCGAGGAGAAACGCAAGGTTGTGCTTGCTGTATGGAGGATGATTCTGTACATCTTTGTACGCAGACGCAATGTGGCGATGGACTATCAGATTGAATTCCTCTCGCGTAACATGCTCAAAAGCATACTCGCTTCAAAAAATATCACGGCTTCGGACAAGATGCAGTATCTGCCAAAGTCATTATGCGTGTTTATGATAAACACATACGCTCACAGCGCGGCTTTGGCTATATATGTAAACATAGTAACCGAGAACATCATCGACAACTATCCAGAGTTGCTGCTGGGCACGTTCGAAGGCTACGACACGGTCGGCGACATCAGGCAGCATCGCGAAGACATACTCAACTTTATGCGCGAGGCATGCATATTGCACGACATCGGCAAGATATATCAGACATCCATCATCACCAACAGCTTCCGTAAACTGACCGAGCACGAGATGATTCTCGTAAGAATGCATCCGGTGATGGGATATGAGATGATAAAGGACAATCCCGACCTGAGCAAATATCGCGAAATAATGCTTGGGCATCATAAGTGGTACGACGACTCTAATGGCTATCCAAAAGAGTTTTGCAACAGTGGATACCCGAAGAAAGTCCTTGTAGACATAGTGTCTATCTGCGACTCGCTCGAGGCTGCAACCAATCATATAGGGCGCAACTACCGCAAGGCAAAGCCGTTCTGTATGATATTCGACGAATTTTTTGAAATGAGTGGAACAAGATATAATGCCGAGATACTTAAAACTATAGTTGGTACACCCGAGGTATACTGTAAGCTGAGACAGATGGTTGACGTGAGTTGGAAGTCTGTCTATCGCGAACTGTTCCGGGACATTGTAATAGAATTTACTCATTAATTTAGTGAAAGAGAACTTGAGAAAAACTATGGCGGAAGATATTTTTAAAGATTTGGGAGAGCTGAACAAGGAAGAACTCTATGACCTTGCGGTGGCGCTGTATGAGCGCGACATTCTCATAGCAAAGCAGAACAGAGTGAACCTGTTCAGATATGACGTGGCCGACGACACGCTCTTCTTTGTGTTTGTCGACCGGCACGACGGCGAGGTTCGCCGCCGCAAGACTGAACATTATCTTACTTCTGAAAACTACGCATTCAGCACGCCTACGCGCAGCGTGTGCGTGAATCTTTTCAGAGACTATATAGAGGGCAGAAAAACAGAGCCTACGGGCTCGTTCGAGATGCCTTACAAGGAGGGCGGACAATATCTGCGGTGCGACTACAAATGTGTGTATGACCGCAACGGAAAACTCCATTCAATTCTCGGGCAGTTCGAGGACGTAACCTTTACGCGCGAGAAGATGCTCAAGACTATCGAGAAGCAGAACGAGTATATGCGAATAATCAACTCGCTGAAGACATCGTTCGAGTCTATCATCTATTTCGACCTTGAGAAACTTAATTACAGTTTGATATCGGCAACCGATGCCCTCAAGAGCGTTACAAAGAAAAATGGCACGATGAACGAGTTGGCACAGATATTCTGCACGGCATACGTTATGCCCGAATACAAAAAACTGTTTACCGACTTCATCAACTTCGACGACCTTGCCGAGCGATTGAAGGGTAAGCAGTACATCATGGCAGAATATGCCACATTCCACCTTGGCTGGGTTGTTGCCCGTATAATCCCTGCCAATGTCAATGCCGACGGAAACGTTACGCACGCTCTCCTGACATCAGAATGTGCCGATGAACTTCATCGCGAAACAATATTCCTGCGGCAGGCTGCCGAGACCGACGGGCTTACAGGCTTGCTAAACCGGTATGCCGGCAAGCGAGAGATTGAAAAGTGTGTGAGCGAGAAAAAGGTGGGCGTGTTCGCTTTGTTCGACTGCGACAGATTCAAGCAGATAAACGATACGCTCAGCCATCTGGTAGGCGACAGCGTGCTTGTTGAGATAGCCCAGACAATGAAGGAGACATTCAAAAATCAGATTGTGATGAGGCTCGGAGGCGATGAATTTATTGTTTTCATAACCGGTAGTGAGGTTGAACGCCGCCTGAAATCAAAAGACGGGTTGGTTGGAATGTTCGACCAAATGAAATTAAACCTCGAAGGGGTGACTATCCCTGAACTTGAGGGCACGCACATAACAATGAGCGGTGGTGTTGTGGCATACAATAATTTGGAGGGAGTAACGTTTGAGGATATGTACAAACTTGCAGACGAAGCACTCTATGTAAGTAAGAAAAAACGAAATGGAAATATAACTATAACTTGTAGGTAAAATAATAAAACCAAACTTTAACAAAGAGAATGATTGAATATAAAGATGAAAAAAGTCGCGAATTAGCCACACAGTCGATTCCGAAGTTGATGCTCAAGTATGCTGCTCCGGCAATCATATCTATGACGGCAATGTCATTGTACAACATCTGCGACTCGATTTTTATAGGTAGAGGGGTTGGGGCTCTTGCTATAGCCGGATTGGCAATTTGCTTTCCGTTGATGAATGTCTTGGCGGCATTCTGTTCGCTCACGCTTGTAGGCTCGGCGGCTCAGGTGTCGGTAATGATGGGTGCAAACCAGCGCGACGATGCACAGAAGATATTCGGCAATATGCTTAGGCTTGAGATTGTGCTCGGACTGGCGGTAACGGTGTTGGGACTTGTTTTTCTCGACCCGTTGCTCGTGCTTTTCGGTGCCACGGACAAGACATTGCCTTACGCGCGCGATTATATGCAGATATCGCTTTTGGGCACCGTGTTCGCTTACGCTTTTCAGGGAATGTCGGGGCAGCTCAGAGCCACGGGTAGTCCGGCACAGGCAATGAAGGCTCAGATTATAGCCTTGATTTTCAATCTGGTACTCGATGTGCTGTTTATCTTCGTCTTCGATTGGGGAATTAGGGGAGCAGCCATCGCCACCGTAATAGGACAGGTGTTTGCATTTGCATATTGCGTTGCGCTGTTCAAAGACAAGTCGCGCTATGTCTATTTCACTAAAGAGGGCTTCAGGTACAGTTGGGAGAAGATAAAGGCTATTCTTTCAATCGGAGTTTCGCCTTTCTTGGTAAGCATCTGCGGATGTATAATCGTAGTTTTCATAAACCGCGCGCTCATAGAGCAGGGCGGTAACGACTGCGACTTGTATATCGGTGCATACGGAATAGTAAACCGTATAACGCAGTTCATCATAATGGCTGTTGCCGGATTCTCTTCGGGATTGCAGCCTATAATCGGATTCAACAACGGAGCAGGACTCTACAAGCGCATAAAGGAGACATTGTACCAGTCAATCCGTGGAGTAACAATATTCATGACACTCGGCTACGCTTTCGTGGCATCGTTCCCGGCGGCTTTGGCATCTCTGTTTACAAGCGACTATAAGATGATAATGTTTAGTGTAACTGCCATGCGCATTGCATTGTGCACGTTTCCTATCATCGGAATACAGATGATGAGCATCGTGTTCTTTCAGGCAATACGAAAGCCGCTTTCTGCCATCATTATATCCCTTACAAGGCAGTTGCTCTTTCTCTTGCCTATGCTTGTTATCCTGCCCGAGATGTGGGGTGTTGATGGCGTGTGGTGGAGCATGGCTATTGCCGATGTGCTGAGTGTTACGCTCGCAACGGCAATGTTGTTTCGCAAAGTCAGAAACTTTAAGGAAAAAATATGAAAAAGATTTTTTTAGCTGTTTTTGCGGCTATTCTGATGCTTGTATCGTGCAACGATAAAGGCAGACAGAACGGAGCGCAGGGCGAGGTGGAGGTGAGTTTCGACTCGCTCGGAAACGTGATGGGCGACACGGTAGTGTATGCCGACAGTTTCGTGGGTAAGTTCTTTAAGTTCCGCTATGCGCTGCTTGTTGAGATGCCTGTTGGCTCGGACGACATTCACGACAGCATTGTAAAATGGGTTGCCGACGAGTACGACCCGGAGCATCTGTACAAGGGCGACAGAACGAAGCTCGACTCTCTCTTTCTTGTACGCACCGAGCACATGAAGAAGGAGGTGAAGGACACCGATGACGAATTTGGCTCTGACGGCAGCGAGAACCCGGGATTTGGCGATGGCATCGACAGCACCTCGGTAGTAAAGATATGGGAGAACCGCGAGTTCGTAACCTACGGCTATTCTTGCGATTATTTCTTCCCCGGAGCGGCTCACGGCTCGTATGTGTTCTATGCCGCAACGTTTAACAAGCACGACGGCAGTCGCGTAAAGACTGAGGATATGTTTACAGACAATGCAAAACTGCTTTCGTATATAAAGCGCGGTCTGATGGAATATTTCGAGGCGCGCTCAATAGAGGAACTTTATGATAATCTTCAGTTAAGCGATACCAAGGATGTTCCGCTGCCTCAGCATGGCTTGTGGATTGAGGAGGGCAAGGTTGTTTTCCAATATCAGCAGTACGAGATTGCGTGCTATGCTGCCGGACTGCCGGGTGGCTCGATAGATTTGAAGCTTATCTCTCCGGATATGGTTACGCCGTGGTTCAAGGATAATTTCTGTCCGTGGCTTAACGATGCCAGTTCTGCCAGCAAAATTCCTAATTGACAATTTTTTTAATTGAAATTTGAAAGTTGAAAATTGAAAAAATTGGATTTTGAATTCAGAATTGACAATTGACAATTCATAATTGATAATTCACAATTCATAATTGGGCAATGGCTGGGTGAGTTTTGGCATTTAATTTCCATTTTTACCAGAAAGAAATATCCGCAATGTTAGTGAAGAGGCATTGCGGATATTTTTTTGTTATTCAACAATCTTTATTGCTACCGATTTTATCTGTTGCCAGCCGGCTTTGTCGGTTAGTCTAATCATAAAATGATAGTCGCCCGTGTCGATGTTTGTCGGAATCTTTATGTCCTCGCGAGCAGAGAACGACTTTTGTCCGTCGGGAATGTTGAAATCTTGGTTAAACTTCCACGGATTCTGCTCCTTCTTTACATCGTCCATGCTGCAAGTCGTTGCCGACGTGCTGTGCGTGTGGTGGTCGAAGTTGTGGTGAACTTCGATGTTGTACTTGCCCAGCTCGTCGTTGTCGGTAAAGACGTAGCTGAACGGAATCGTCTCGCCGCGGTGATACACTTGGCAGTCGATAGGGTTGGCTGTGATGCCCTGCTCCGATATCTCTGGATAGGTCATATCCTTCTCATCGTCGTCAGAACTGCCGCACGCACAGAGTGCGCACAGCAGTGATACTGAAAAAAGTATTTTCTTCATTATTTTCTATGTTTAGTCGTCGTGATGGTGGTCGTGCTCATCTTCATCATCGTCGTCGCCGTCGTCCTCAACAATGTTCAGCTCGCTCTCTACGGTTGTCTGCTGACCGTTCTTGTCTGTTACGGTAAAATGAAGGTGATATTCGCCCAGAGGAGCCTCGGCTGGAATGTCGATATGCTCGTGGAACTCGGTGTTGCGTATGCCGATGTATTTTCCGTCGGTGTAGCTCTTTTCAATCTTGAACGAGCCGCCGTTCTCCTCGTGAATCTCAACGTCGATACGCTGAATCAAGCCCTCGGCAACCACGTCTGCCTCAAGATGAAGGTCGTGCCCAGGATGGCAGTGCTTGGTGTTGTCGTGTCCCACTTCGGTAAGCGTTATTGATGGCTTTGCCGGAAGGTCGTCGTCATCGTCGCCGCAAGAAGTTAGGAACATTGTTGATGCACACAGAAAAGCCATCAGAAGGCTCATGAACTTAATATTTCTCATTTTTTTCTTTCTTTAATAATTGTTTAAAAATCCAAGCCTATCATTGCCGACAGATTGCGTCCCGGTTCGGGAACATCTATCAGACGATAGTAGCTTGTGTGGTTGTAATATCGTTTGTTCAGCAGATTGTCTGCATGCAAGGCGATTTTCAGTCTGTTTTTTCCTACCGCAAAGTGCTTGCCTGCCGATGCATTCAGCGTGCAGTAACCGTCGGTAGGCTTTTCGGGCGGAACAATCTCATTCTGCGCGCCCACAACGTGTATGCTGAGCTGCGCAAAGCCTTCGCCCTTCTTCTCGAACTGATATTTTATGCTCGCATCGCCCGACCACGGAGTAGAGAAGGGTAGAGTGTAGCCTTTCTTTGTACCCGATTTCTGACGAGCATACAGATATTCGCCCTTCAGTTCGGCCTCCCAGTGCTTGCCGATGCTGTATGTAGCCTGAGCCTCGAATCCGTAGCGCAGAACTTTGGCTTGGGTGTACTGATAGAGTTGCAGCCCCTCAACATAGTCGGCCGTAGGATTCAGATATATATAGTTCGGAAAAAAGTTGACGTAAGGGTCTATCTGTATTGCCAGACGCTTGTCAGACCAATGTATTCCGGCATCCAACTGATACGATTCTTCGGGATTGAGCGACTTGTTTCCTCGCTCATATCTGAAGATGTGATAGTTGATGCCGTCGGCTCCCAGTTCCTTAGGTATAGGCACGCGGAAACTCTTGCCCACGTTAGCCTTCAGCACCCATCCGCCAACCGAATAGTTTATTCCGGCAGACCATGTGATGCTGTTGAAGTTGCGCGTGGCAGCCTCGGAACGTTGCTTGTAAACCGAGTCGGAAGCCGATACTGGCGTTTTGTACCAGTCGGAATAACTGTGTATGCGTGTGCGAGAGAAGTCGTAGCGCACGCCAGCGTTCAGTTTGAGATGCTCGCCGATGCTGTGCTTGTCGAACACGAACGCGCCCGTGCTCACCGATTCGAAGTCGGGGATGATGAAGCCCCAGCCGTCGCGTCGGTTATGCTGATATTCGCCGTTCACGCCAATGTTAAGTGTGTTCTGCTCGCTCAGAATCTTCTTCAGCGAGATGGCTGCGGTGTATGTGCTCTTGTCGAACACTCTCTCGTCCGTTCCGTCGGGCTTGGGCATGTAGCCGTGCGAGATAGGCTCAGAACATTCCTTGCGGTGATTGTTCTGGTATGCCAGACGGATGTCTAACGCCGAGTTCTCGCTTTGCCAAGCCGTGTGGCTGAGCACCTTCAGATGGTTCACGCTCTGTAGCGGCAGGTCGATGTCGCGACGGCTCTTGTCGTAGTCGATGTTGGATAGTCGCACCTCAAGACCATGCGCGTTGGCAAAGAATCCGCTTCGCGAATAGTTGTCGGATATGCGCACGTCGGTGTGGAAGTTATATCCGGCATAGCCAAGCGTGATGCTTCCGTCGCGCTCCGTTCCGGCTGTGTTGCGCAGTCGCTGCTTGTGCAGTTTAATATAGTACGAGTAGTACTGAATGCTGTCTGCCGGAATCTTGTAGTCGGCATAGTTGATGAGCGTGGTGTTGGCACGATAGAAGAAACGCCCTATGCGTCCGCCAATCTTTGCTGATAAGCCCATCTGCTCGTTGTTTGTGCGACCGAACACCTGCACTGCGCCCTCGAAAGGCTTCAGCGGAATGTGGTTGGTGTAGAGGCTCAGCACGCCGCCTATGGCATCGCTGCCGTAGAGTAGGGCTGCCGGACCTTTTATCACCTCAACGTGGTCTATGGCAAACTGGTCAATCTCCAGTCCGTGGTCGTCGCCCCACTGCTGTCCCTCGTGCTTTATGCCGTCTTCGGTCACCGCCAGACGGTTGAATCCCAAGCCCCTTATTGTTGGCTTAGACTGTCCGCTGCCAATGCTCATAGCCTTCACGCCCGGCACTCCCTCGAGTGTCTGCATAAGGCTTCCGGCAAAGTTGTTCTCCAGAAAGTCACGGTTCACCTGCACACTCGTCTGCGACGAACGCATAAGGTAATCTCTCTTCGATTGCCCTGTTATGGTTACGTCGTCGAGTGATACAATAGTATCGTTGGCAGCGCACGCAATGAGCGTCGCAGCCAATAAGTTTGCTATCATAAGATATTGGTCTGTTTGAAAAAATCAAGAAATGAGATTATTCCCTTTTGATTAAATCAGACAAACCGGAGGTGCGCGCGGATTTACGATGCCTTTGGCGCGGACGCAGACAAACGGTGCTGCATCAGCCTTGAAGGCAAGGATAAGATTTAGGTTGATGAAAAGAGCCACGGCTGTGCCCGTGAGGTAGGGCAGCGAGAAGAGTTGACACAGAAGACAGGTATGTGTGAAGCCCTGTGCGCTCGATATGTGCCCGGCGTGCGGAATGTGCTTTACGCACTCAACGCACTCGTCCTCGTGGTGGTGTGTGTCGTGGTGATGAACGTGTATAGCCGACAACAGAAGCATTGGCACGAATACTCCGAGAAGTATCCATGCAGATATTTTTCTGCGTGTCGTTATTTTTTTCATTTTCTGATGCTATACCAAAATTCAGTGCGGCAAAGTTACTGCTTTTTTTGTGAATAAGATAAAGAATTTGTTTTTTTGTCTGTCGGATGAAGTTTTTGTTGTGCATTTTTAAGAAAAACGGATTAAAAACAGAAATGTTTTGCCGATATGATTAAGATTGCTCGATGAGGTTTGTTGCTGGTTTTAGAAAAAAGTTTGGTTGAAAGTGTAAGATTTTTTTTTCTAAAAGATTCTTAAAAATGTTATTTATTGTAGATTTTTATTGTAAATATTGTTTTTTTGTGTAATTTTGCATTTATAAATAGTACTATTTGTAAATTGTAAAGCAATGCCTGAAGCTGTAAGATGGCATATCTAATAAGGTTTAATGAAAAAATATTTTTGTTGCTACCATGCATTTATTGCTGATGGCTATATAAAGTATAACGAGGGGGAAGACCCTTATTATTTGCATTTGAATTATGGTTGGGGTGATGGTAATTTTCATAGAGATGCATATGTACTCAGTGCAAAAAAATCTTGGAAAATAGAAGAAGCTCGAGAAGAATACAAAAGGCAGAATATAATTTATCACTATGACACTAAGTATTTTACATACGCATATACGAACGAAGTTAATTGGTAAAATATGAAAAAAATATTGTTTTTTATCTTGTCAGTTTTCTGTTTGCTGACATCATGTCACGAGGATATAATAGGGGGAAAAGTGCCATGTTCTAACAAAACTTATTTTAGAATTTCTGACGGAACAGATACATTAATGTTTGTAAATAGAGGTTATTTCGAAATTATTCAAGTTTCTCTCTTAAATAAAGAGGATGGTGCGTATATTGGCGCAGTGGGTTGTGGAGGCTCTGTTATGAATCTGATAGTTCCAGGGGAAAGGGAAAATCAAATTGTTGAATGTAATGGAGATAAAGCTTCTATTATGTATCATGACAAGAGTGTACTTAGTGTTAAGAGAACAGGTGAAATTGTAGATACTATTGATTTGCATGGGTATTGTTTAATAACCCGAATAAAAGACAAGTCGAAGGCTTTGACTTCATACGAGATTAAGCCTTATGATAATGTAAGTGATATTCCTTATCATGTGGGTTTGTCGGTTGCGTCAGACGATACAGAAGGATTTCTTGTTGTATCTCTCTATTAATAAATAAGAAAAAGCCATTTCAAGATTCAAAATAGAGTCGAGAAATGGCTTCCTTTTTTGGAATTTTTATTCCTTTTTTTACACATCTTCTGCCGAATTTCTCGCTCGAACTCTATTTGCTTGCAACCGAAGTGGCGCAAGATTTTTGCAGCTATTGGAGTCGGAAAAAACTTTAGTGTTTATATTCATTGTAATAAAAAAATTTTTCAGCGGTGGGATTTTCAAATTCCCAAGTTTTTCTGAGGGCGTGTCAAAATAGAGTCTCATTAGTGAGTGTAAAGAATTCTTCAATTTTCATCGTTGTAAATATCCAATTCGTCGAATTAAAGCTGCCAAAAT
The DNA here is from genome assembly GCF_000702225.1 of Bacteroides sp. Ga6A2. Lineage (NCBI taxonomy): Bacteria > Pseudomonadati > Bacteroidota > Bacteroidia > Bacteroidales > Bacteroidaceae > Bacteroides > Bacteroides sp. Ga6A2. The sequence continues at coordinate 111,953 of NZ_JNKX01000014.1, forward strand.
TGAATCGTTTGGAATTCTTTTTCTCTTGAAACTACATTTTGACACACCCTCAACTGGGTATTATATTTTTTCTTTTCTTCTTACATCAATCATTCTTTTTTGAAAATTCCGTTGATGCTTGATGTGTGGTAGAGCATCTATAACACAAAATATCTGTAACAGACAAGAAAGAAACATGAAAATGTTAAGAAATGTAAATAATGTTTGTATGATTAGAAAAAATGGTAATTTTGTAGCCTGATTTTACAAACAATATTTTCGGAATAAGCATAAAGAGAAGGTGAAAAATGACTAAACATCTATTCTGCATAGTTTCTGTACTTTTGCTTTTATCGTGCAACGGTGGCGAAAAAACGCAAGTAAAGAAATCGCACAACAATCGCCACGAATATGTTGATTTGGGGGTGAGCGTATGCTGGGCAACGACAAACATTGGTGCCGACGAACCTACTGATTTTGGCGACTATTTTGCATGGGGCGAAATCAAACCCAATAAAGAATATTATCACGAAAGTACATACAAATTCTGCAAGAAAAATGGTACGATGTTCGGCATGCCACTTTATGATTATACCAAATATGTTACAGAGCACAACACCCGAGGCTTTTACGACAACAAACTCGAACTGGATGCCGAAGACGATGCCGCATCGGTGCTGTGGAAGGATGATTGGCGTATGCCTACCGAGGCTGAACTAAAAGAACTGCGAGACGGATTTAACTGTAATTGGATATGGATTGCAGAAGGAAACACTGAGTTTAAAGGCGTTGCCGGATTTAAGGTTGTAAGCCGAAAGAAAGGCTATGAAGGCTCGTTTATATTCTTGCCGGCTGCAGGAGAAATTATTCTTGAATTGAAAGATGCTGGCTTTTTAGCTTACTGGTCAAAGTCGCTAAATTCGTTGGGCGAAATATATGCAGAGCCTTATGCTTTGGAATTAGATCCTTACTCGTTAAATAACTATAGCGTTGATTCGGATGTTGTTCCACCGAAAACAGTTAGAACTTTGGGAGCGACTATCAGACCAGTAAAAACAAAGAATAAATAAACCGAAAAGATGAAGAAAATACAATATTTGTTTGCATTTGTTTTTATAACCATCTCATGCACTTCGGAAAAAACAACGGAAATGGATTTTGATATGATACAAGCTGAAAATCGTTGTAGTGAAATGATGGAGGAATTCTATCAAAACCATTTAAGATATCCCAGAAATTCAAAGGATTATTGCCGTTGCTTTTATGCGCACGAAAAACTAAATAATTTCAAATGGGCACGTCTGCTTTCAGATAAACCGAATGTTACATTTAGCTCGCTTGAGGATTATAATGAGTTTATGGATTCTGTCTATACGTCTCAAAAGAAACTTTATCGCGATGCTGCTCCAAATTTTACATGGCAAGTCTTTTACAAAAACAACTCAGATAACGATATTGTTTGTAAGGACGGATTGGTTCGATTCGAAAACCATAGCGATGGCATTACATATTATACTTATGATATCAGAACAAGTTTGCGGAGGGTTCTGCTTCATGAATACGGATACAAACTATATTCAGAAGGTGAGTTGAATGATATTTGCCGTGCATTGTCTGTAAGAATGCGCAGTAAGGATTCTATATTGATAGATTTGCCAGAAACTGTTTATGACAGATTTAAGACAAGTAGGGATTTGTCAAGAATTGCAGATTCTGTTCTTTCACAAGGTAATAAAAAGCCGCAGAACGCAAAATTCCGTTACATGGGAATAAGATACCACCGTGGCGGAAAAATGGAAACAGTAGATAGAAGTCTGGCATTACCAGATGAAATAAAGAATTGCAAGCAACTTGTTCATTATATGGACTCGTGTGTAAATTTAGACAAGCGGGTGGACTTTATCCAATTCTATTATCGTTATTATTCCGCTGAATAGTTGGCAACTTGTTGGCTAATTCCGTTTAACCCAAATCGGTCGTTAGAAGTACATAAATCCGTGGTTAAGTTTGTAAAGCCTTGAAAGTAAGCTACTTGTAAGTTCGTTTTTCTAATGGTGGTCATTAGAAAATTCAATTTGTAAAGTGTTTGTTATCAAACGGTTATGAAAGTAACCACGAAAATAGCCATCCTAATAACCGATTTGGGTTTAATTACGCGAGTTCGGGATAAATGGGCGACCGCGGGAGTGTTTTTGATTATAGACTCTATGTTAATTTCAATTGTAAAATAAACAGAAGAAAGCCATCACTTACTTTGGCTATTCCCAACATATAGCCAACATATAGCCAACATATAGCTTACATATAGCCTACATATATCTTTTTCCCTTCTCATCTCGAATCTACCCCCTTGCTACCTCCTTGCTACCCCCTTGCTACCTCCTTGCTATCCCCTTGCTACCTCCTTGCTACTATCTTGCTACCTTCTTGCTACCTTCTTCCTACTATCTTGTTACATACTTCCTTCTGGCTTCCTTGAACATACCCTTAATGTTGCTTCATCGTACCTTGGACGTACCTTGGATGTATCTTGGATGTACCTTGGACGAACCTTGGACGTTCCTTGGACGTATCTTGAATGTACCTTGAATCTACCTTCCCTCTACCTTCCCACCATTTTGCATTTACCAAAAGGATAATTCGCGATATATCATAGTTTTTTTGCCGATTCTGAATAGTTGGCAATTTGTGGGTAAACAGCGTTCAGAAGAACGGAGTTTTGGAAAAATAAACAGAAGAAAGCCGCAGGGAAATTTGCGGCTTTCTTGTATCTTTGACTTGTCATCATATAATAGAATCAGAAGAATGTCTTTTCAAGTCTAAAATCATGTGCTTATTTTCTGAGTTTAAGTGATCTTAAATTGTATGAGAGAGCAAGATTTATTGAAGCAACCTTGCCGATGCCTCTGAAATAAGTATAAGAAACAGATGGGGTTAGGCGCAATATTTGATAGTTGCTGCAATGACCGAAGAGTTGACTGCCCGTCAGCATTACGCTTTTGGCTAAGACAAAGTCGATATTTATTCCGGCATTAAATTGTAAGCCGTTTTTTTCTCTGTTGTCATCTTTATTTAGGGTTGTATAGTAGCCTTGAACTCCCAGTCCAAGGAATGGACAAAGTTTGACCCTGCTGCCGTTGTATGCTCTTGTTCCAAATCTGGCGGAAATCATGCACATGTTGAGTTTTTCGCCTTTTTCAATCACTCCTTTGCTTGTATTGATATCTCTCTTTGCGTTGCCTCCTGTTTCTATTTGCATATCTGTGCAAACAAAGAATTTTTTGTTGAAATAAACTCCAAATCCAAAGAGGGTGTGTCAAAATAGGCACATCCTTTTTTATATCAAAGCCCCGACTTTCTCAAGCCAGGGCTTCGTTATGTCGTAAAGTTTTCGTATCTTTACAACATGCAATATAAAATGCAACAAAGATACCACTTTCGTCCGTATTCTCCAAATCAGACGATACTTTTTCCTCAGAGAATCGACAAGGACATTGCCCAGGACGACCCAGTCCGTCTTGTGAGCAGCGTAGTTAACAGTTTGGACTTGAGCGGTCTTCGCAAGCTGTACAAGGAGCGTGGCCGCAGCCCTTACGACCCGAAGATGCTTCTGGCCGTAGTCATCTATGCCTACATGAACAACATAT